>JBKJMA010000243.1:0-5087 GCA_046596505.1 Sphingomicrobium sp. | reverse complement strand
GCAACCCGACCGCGGTCGCGACGCGGACCGTCGTTCCCGCTGAAATGCCGGCACCGGCAACGCCCATGAACCCGGTGGGGATGACAGGACCCAATCAATAGGCGTTGCCGGTGCCGGCATTTCAGCGGGAACGACGGTCCGCGTCGCGACCGCGGTCGGGTTGCGATCGTTGGCCCAGTCGTTGGCGTTGTGCGCGACGCGGCGGTAATTGCCGAGCGGATCGTAGAGCGGCCCGCCGTCGAGGCCGAGCGTATCGGCCTGTGCCTGGCCCATCGCGTTGAGCAGCTGGAACCCGGCGACATAAGCGTCGCGCCGGGCGGTGACGAGCTGGACCTGGCTGTTGAGCAATTCCTGTTCGGCGTTGAGCACGTCGAGCACGGTGCGCGTGCCGACCGTTCGTTCGGCGCGGGCGCCCTCGAGCGCGAGGGTGTTGGCGCTGGCAGCGGTCTGGTTGGCGGTGATCGCGCCCAGCGCCGACTGGTAAGTGGCGAAGGCCGAGCGGGTGGTGGCGACGACGGCGCGTTCGGTGCCGATCGCCTGTTCGAGGATCTGGCCTTCGATAGCCTGCGCCTGGCGGATGCGCGCGGCGGGGAGGCCACCCTGGTAGATCGGGATCCGCGCCTGAACGCCAACTCCGGTCGAGGCGGTCGTGTTGGGCGCGAGCGCACTACCGAACTGTTCGTCGGCGGTGCCGAGATAATTGGTGTAGCGGCCGTTGCCGATCGCCGAGATTGTCGGCAGGCGGCCGGCGCGGGCAATGTTGATGTCATAGCCGGCGGCGCGCGCCGAACGGGCGATGGCGACGAGGTCGGGGTTGTAGACAAGCGCGATCTGGACCGCCTCGTCCGGTGTGCGCGGCAGCGGTGGGAGCGGCGGCGGCGGGCTAAGCATCCCCGGATTGTGACCGACGACGCGGCGATATTCTTCCTCGCTGGCGGTCAGGCGGCCTTGCGCGGTCACCAGCTGCGAGCGGCCGAGCGCGAGGCGGGCGTCGGACTGGGCGACGTCGGTGCGAGTGAGATCGCCGATCTTGAATCGATCGCTGGTCGCGCGCAGGTTGGTCGAGAGGACGTCAGCGTTATTCTGCTGGAGCTGGACGATGGCGCGGTCGCGGATCACGTTCATATAGGAAGAAACCGCCGAGACGAAGGTGTCGCCCTCGACCGCGCGAAGCGTGAAGCGGCCCGCCTCGACGCGGGTTTCGGCGGCGCGGATATTGTTACGGACGCTGCCGCCGTTGAACAAGGAGTAGCTGACGTCGACCCCCGCCGAGACGTTGCGGCCGTTACCGCCGCCGGTGCGGGTGAGGTCCTGGTTGACCCCGGCGGTGCCGCTCACCTGTGGCCGGCCGGCGGCGCGAGCGATCGCGACGGTCGAGTCGGTGGCGCGGAGCGAGGCGCGCTGGGCGGTGATCGTCGGGTTGGCATTGTAGGTCGAGACGAGCGCTTCGCGCAGCGAGTCTGCCGAGGCTGGCGCGGCGGCAAAGGCGAGCAGCGCGAGGGCGGTAGCGATCGGACGGGTCATGAATATACTCGTGCGGGATTTGGACGGGATGGCGGTCAGAAGGTGAAGGCGGGCGGCCGGGCGAAAGCGGCGAGCATTGCAATCTCGCTGTCGGCGAAGCTCGTCATGACGACGCCGCCGCCAGCCTTGCGGCCGATGGCGAGGCGAGTGACGCCGTTCTCGATCAGCCCGGTGACGAGGCGGCCGCCGGGAGCGAGCGCGTCGGACAGGGTGGCGGGCAGATCGGCGATCGCACCTTCGATCAGGATCAGGTCGAACGGTCCGGCGGCGGTGTCGATCGGCGCGCTGGCGTTGGCTTGGGTCGTGACCAGCCCGATCGCGCGCAGGAGTGCGGCAGCGTAGGCGGGTGCCGAACCGACGACGAGCGCTTTCTGGCCGGGCGTGGGCGCGGCGGCGTCGAGCAGCAGGGCAAGCGGGGTCGGCGGAAGCATCACGCCGCCATCGACCGGGATGGCGCGGTCGAAATAGGCGAAGTCACGCGCTTCGGCCGGGACATGGTCCTCGCGCGGAACGCTGGCCATTGCGGCAAGCACCGCGCGGTCGGTCACGCCTTGCGGACGCAACTGGCTATCGACCATTGCCCGGCGGGCGAGCGCATTATTCGGCATGGCGGCCTCGTTCGTCATAGCTGTTATATAGAGCTAATACAGCCCGGATTCAATCACGCCATAGTGGGCCGGGCGGGCAAGGCCAAGCTTATGCTTCCGCCCCTCGTCGAAAAGACGCGCGGACGAACGTTCGCTGCCCCCGCGCCGGTCTTGGCTTGACTGACATATAAAGACATCCTTATATCGTCACATGCCGTTGATAGACATCTTCCGTGCATTTGCCGACCCGTCGCGGCTGCGCATCGTGCAGTTACTGCGCGAGATGGAGCTGTCGGTCGGCGAAATTGCGCAGGTGCTCGGCCAGAGCCAGCCGCGCGTGTCGCGCCACATCAAGGTCCTGGTCGATGCGGGGTTGGCGCTCAGGCGGCGCGAGGGAAGCTCGATCTTCCTGACCCCTGCCCCGTCGGCCTTCGCGGTCCCCCTGTTCAACCTGCTCGATGCTGCGGCAGGGCATGATGGCGATCACTGGACCCGCGCCGATCGCGTCCGGCTGGCGGCGGTGCGCGCCGATCGCGCTGCGGCGGCCGAGCGCTGGTTCGCGGCGCACGCGGTCGAGTGGGACGCGATCCGCTCGCTCCACGTGCCCGAGGCCGAGGTCGAGGCGGCGATGGCGGAAATGCTCGGCGGCGATCTTGGGCGGCTGGTCGACATCGGCACGGGCACCGGGCGGATACTCGAATTGCTCGGGCCCGCCGCGAGCCAGGCGATCGGGATCGACCGCTCGCCGGAAATGCTGCGCATCGCGCGCGGCAAGCTCGACGGCCAGCCGTATGAATTGCGCCAGGGCGACATCAACGCGCTGCAATTGATCGAGGGCAGCGCCGATACTATCACGCTTCACCAGGTGCTGCATTTCCTGCCCGCGCCGGCGTCCGCGATCGGTGAGTGCGCGCGTCTGCTCGGCGAAGGCGGGCAATTGCTGATCGTCGACTTCGCGCCGCACGAGCGCGAGGAATTGCGGCTCGACCATGCTCATGCGCGGCTCGGTTTTTCGGACCAGCAGGTCGCCGGCTGGCTTGGCGCGGCAGGCTTGCAGCTGGCTGAAACGCGGTCGCTGAAGGGAAGCGAATTGACGATCAAATTGTGGCGCGCGACCCGCCGCGCGGCGGCCAAGGTGAAAGCGGCATGACGATTCCCGAGCAACCTCTTTACGCGGACCTTCATGGCGACATCGGCGTGTCGTTCGAATTCTTCCCGCCCAAGACCGAGAAGATGGAAGAGACGCTGTGGGAGTCGATCCAGACGCTCGCGCCGCTTGCCCCGCGCTTCGTGTCGGTGACCTATGGCGCGGGCGGATCGACCCGCGAGCGGACCCATGCGACGGTCGCGCGGATCGAGCGAGAGACCGATCTTGCAGCGGCGGCGCACCTGACCTGCGTCGAAGCGACGAGAGAAGAAATCAACGCCGTCGCCGAGGAATATTGGGCGGCGGGCGTGCGCCATATCGTCGCCTTGCGCGGCGATCCGCCGGTGATGGGCGAGGCTTACCGGCCGCACCCCGGCGGTTATGAAAATGCGGCCGATCTCGTCGCCGGATTGCGCAAGTTGCACCCGTTCGAGATCACTGTCGGCGCCTATCCCGAGGTCCACCCCGACAGCGGCACGGCGGCGGTCGACCTCGACAATTTCAAGCGCAAGATCGACGCCGGGGCGACCCGTGCGATCACGCAGTTTTTCTTCAGCGCCGATTGCTTCTTCCGCTTCCGCGACGCGGTTGCGGCCGCAGGTATCAACGTCGAGATCGTGCCGGGGATCCTGCCGATCTCCAACGTCGCGCAGACAAGGAAATTCGCGTCGATGTGCGGGGCGAGCATCCCCGGCTGGATGGACCGCTTGTTCGAGGGGCTCGACGAACTGCCCGCCGCGCGCCAGTTGGTCGCGGCGACGATCGGCGCCGAACTGTGCCGCCAGCTCTACGCCGGCGGGGTGCGCAATTTCCACTTCTACACCTTGAACCGCGCCGAACTGGCCTATGCCATCTGCCACCTGCTCGGCGTTCGCCCCGCTGGCGGGATCGCCAAGGACCTTAGGGAACAAGCCGCATGACCCCCTCCTCTGCTGCCCAGCGCTTCCGCGATGAAGCGGCCAAGCGAATCCTCGTCACCGACGGCGCGTTCGGGACGATGCTGCAGGGCTATGCGCTCGGTGAGGCAGAATACCGCGGGCAGATCGAGACCAATCACGACCAGAAGGGCAATAACGACCTGCTGTCCCTTACCCAGCCGCACATCGTGCGCGAAATTACCAATGCGTATCTGGCGGCGGGATCGGACATCGTTTCCACCAATACCTTCAACGCGAACAAGATCAGCCAGGCGGACTATGGCGCGGAAGGTCTGGTGCGCGACCTTAATATTGCTTCGGCGAGGATTGCGCGCGACGCCGCCGACGCGGCTGAAAAGGCAACGGGCATTCCGCGCTTTGTCGCCGGCGCATTGGGGCCGACCAACAAGACGTTGTCGCTGTCGCCGGACGTCAACGACCCCGGCTTTCGCGCGATCACGTTCGACGAGTTGAAGGACGTCTACCTTGAGGAAGTGCTCGCGCTCGCCGAGGGCGGGGTCGACTTCATCCTGATCGAGACGATCTTCGACACGCTGAACGCCAAGGCCGGGATCATGGCGACACTGGAGGCACAGGAAGCGATCGGCCGCGAGCTGCCGCTGATGATCAGCTTCACCATGACCGACCGCACGGGACGCAACCTGTCCGGCCATTCGATCGAGAGTTTCTGGGCCTCGGTCCGTCACGCGCGCCCGCTGACAATCGGGGTCAATTGCTCGTTTGGCGCGCCCGATTTGCGGCCGCATGTCCAGGTCCTGTCGGCCACCGCCGATACGCTGTTGATGGCCTATCCCAACGCCGGGCTGCCCAACGAGCTTGGCGAGTATGACGAGCAGCCGGTGACCACCGCGGGCTTCATGCGCGGGTGGGCCGAGCAGGGGTTGGTCAACG
>JBKJMA010000264.1:0-7082 GCA_046596505.1 Sphingomicrobium sp. | reverse complement strand
GGCGACGTGCTCGCGCTGATGGGCGACAGCGCCGACAATGTGCCGGGTGTGCCCGGGATCGGGCCGAAGACCGCGGCGCAGCTGATCCAGCAGTTCGGGAGCCTTGAGGCGGTGCTGGCGGGAACCGACGCGATTACCAAGCCCAAGCTGAAGCAGTCGCTGATCGACCACGCCGACAATGCGCGGCTGTCGCGCGAGCTGGTACGGCTGGTGTGCGACGCTGAGTTGCCCGAGCCGTTGGAGGCGCTGGCGCTGACCGGGATTCCGCCCCAGCCCTTGCGCGAATTCCTCGAGGACCAAGGATTCAAAACGCTCGCCAACCGGATGACCGGATCGGGCACGTCGTCGGGTGGGCCAAGAATCAGTGCAGCGATGGTCGCGCCGGTCGCCGCACCCGAGCCCGAGAAGATCGAGATCGACCGGTCGAAATATGAAACGGTGCAGAGCATCGAGGCGTTGGAGCAGTGGATCGAGCGGGCGCGGACGGTCGGCTATGTCGCGGTCGATACCGAGACCGACTGCATCGACTGCGTGGTGGCGCGGCTGGTCGGGATCAGCCTGGCGGTCGCGCCGGGCGAGGCTTGTTATATCCCGGTCGGGCATGGTGGGGGCGATCTGCTGAGCGAGGCGCCCAACCAGCTATCGCCCGAAGACGCGCTGGCGGTACTGAAGCCATTGCTCGAGGATTCGGCGGTGCTCAAGATCGGGCATAATTTCAAATATGACGCGACCATGTTCGCCAAGGGCGGGGTCGAACCGGCCCCGGTAGACGACACGATGGTGATGAGCTTCAACCTCGACGCCGGGCGCAATGGGCATGGCATGGACGAGCTGGCGAAACTCCATTTCGACCATGAGTGCGTGACTTTCAAGTCGCTGTGCGGGGTGGGCAAGAACCAGATCACGTTCGACAAGGTGCCGCTGGCGCAAGCGACCGAATATGCCGCCGAGGATGCCGACATCACGCTGCGGCTGTGGCAGCGGTTGAAGCCGCGCATGGCGGCGGAGCAGGTCGCGCGGGTCTATGAGATGGTCGACCGGCCGCTGATCGCGACGGTAGGGCGAATGGAACGTCGCGGGATCAAGGTTGACCGCGCATATCTAGCGAAGCTGTCGGGCGATTTCGCCGTCGAGATCGCTGCGCTGGAGGAGCGAGTTTACGAAGCGGCGCAAGGGCCGTTCACGATCGGGTCGCCGCAGCAATTGGGCGCGGTGCTGTACGACCGGCTGGGGCTGAAGGGCGGGCGCAAAGGAAAGAACGGTAATTATTCGACCGACGTCACCGAGCTTGAGCGGCTCGCGGCGGAGGAGGTGCCGGTGGCGCGGCTGGTGCTCGACTGGCGCCAGCTGACGAAGTTGAAGACGACCTATACCGACGCATTGCAGGCGCAGATCAACCCTGCCACCGGGCGGGTGCATACCAGTTTCTCGCTTGCCGTGGCGCAGACCGGGCGGTTGTCGTCGACCGATCCCAATCTGCAGAATATCCCCATCCGCACCGAACTCGGTCGCAAGATCCGCGATGCCTTCGTCGCGGCGCCGGGGCATGTGCTGATGAGCGCGGATTATTCGCAGATCGAGCTGCGGCTGGCGGCGCATATGGCCGACGTACCGCAGCTCAAGGAGGCGTTCGCGGCCAAGCAGGACATTCACTCGATGACCGCCGAGGAATTGTTCGGCGCATCCGATCGGGAGGCGCGGAACAAGGCCAAGACGATCAACTTCGCCATTCTTTACGGCATCTCCGCGTGGGGGCTTGCCGGTCGCCTGGGGGTTGCGCGCGAAGAGGGTCAGTTCATCATCGACCGCTATTTCGAGCGCTTCCCGGGAATTCGGAATTACATCGGCGAGACGCTGGCGTTCGTGCGCGAGAATGGCTTCACCCAGACGCTGTTCGGGCGGAAGACGCATTTCCCCAACATTCGTTCGCCCCAACAGAATCTGCGGCAGGGGAGCGAACGGGCGGCGATCAATGCGCCGATCCAGGGGACCAGCGCCGACCTGATCAAGCGCGCGATGAACCGGATGGATGGGGCGCTGGCCAAGGCCGGGCTTAGCGCGCAGATGCTGCTGCAGGTTCATGACGAACTCGTGTTCGAAGTTCCCGAAGGCGAGCAGGAGGCGACTGAAGCGGTGGTGCGCCGGGTTATGGAAACGGCCGCCGAGCCGGCACTGCGCCTCGACGTCCCGCTGGATGTGGAGGTCGGCTCGGGCGCGCATTGGGGAGCAGCACATTGAACGCGTCGGCCGCCGTTCCCGATGAAAATGTCCCGCCTGACGCCGACATGGCGACGCTGGCGCGTGGCGGTCGGCTGAACGCATTCGGTTTTATCCTGCGGCTCGCGGCTCGGCTGCCGTTCCTGTTCATCGCCGGGCGGGTCTATGGCGCGGAGGCGCTCGGTCGGTTCGCCTATGCGGTCCTGATAGTCGAATTCGCCGCGCAGATCTCCACGTTCGGGCTGCGGCGCGGATTGGCGCAATTGCTGGCAAACGCCAAGAAACCGCATGTTTGCGTGGTTGCCGACGCATTGCTGGTCGCCCTGCTCGGCTCAGCCCTGTGCATGGTCGTGCTGATGATGTTTCCGCGTGCGATGTTCCCCAACAGCCAGGTCCACGGGCTCGACTGGTTGCTGCCGATCACCGTGCTCGCGGTCAGCTGGACCGACATCTCGCTCGCCGCGCTGGCCTATCGCAACGATGTCGGCGCGACCGTGCGCGCTCGATCGCTGGTCGAGCCGTGGGCAATCAGCATTGTCGCGTTCGCGTGGCAATATATCTCGCTGCGCGACGGGCTGATCATTTCGTACGTCTTCTCGATGATCGCGGCGATGATCGCCGCGATGATCCCGCTCGTGCGCAGCTATGGCATTCCGCACGGGTGGAAGCCCGACCTCGTCGGATCGTGGCGGACGGCGCGCAAGAATTCGCCGCTCGCCGCCGCCGACGCGGTCGAGTGGGCCTCCCGCCGGGTCGACCTCGCCGTACTCGGGCTGCTGATGAGCCCGGCGTTCGTTGGCATCTATTATGTCGCACAACAGGTCGCGACGCTGCCCGCCAAACTTAAGTCGAGTTTCGAGCCGGTGCTGGGGCCGGTCATCGCACGCAATATCGCGGAGGGCGATCTCAAGGCGGTCGCCAAACAGGTCCGCCAGGTGAGCTATTGGATCATCGCCGCGCAAGCCGGCATTGCGCTGTCGCTGGCGATGCCTGGCCGCGCGGTAATGGGGCTGGTCGGGTCCAATTTCACCGGCGGCACCGCGACGCTCGGTTTCCTCCTTGCCGCGGAAGTGATCGCCGCGGCCGCGGTCGTTAGCGAGGCGGCGCTGATCTACGTAGATCGTCATCGCAACATGGTCATCAGCCTGATCATGCTCGCGCTGGAGGCGGGGCTGGCCGCTGCCCTGATCATCGTGATGCGCGACATCGGCTGGGACGAGGCGCACCAGGCGACCGGTCCGGCAATCGCGCTGTGCACTGCGCTCGCCTTCGCTTCGATCACCAAGTCGTTGTTGCTGGCGAGAAACCTCGGCGCGCGGGTGTCGGGTTGGCGGCGCGACATCCTGTTCGCGCTCGCCGCCGGGCTGGTCGTCGGGATACCGGTGCGGCTTTACCTGCCCGAACTATGGCAGCTGGTCATCGGCATCCCGGCTATCCTCGTGGCATTCGGCGTAGTCGTATGGACAAAGGGCTTCGGGCCGGAGGACCGTGAGCTGTTCCGGCTGAGGAAGGTCGACATCGAGGAATTGCACGCGAACGCAGCGCAGGCCCAGGTCGCGGATAACGTGATCTGATTCGAAGTGCTGTGCCAGCCCGCACCCCCACCCGGCCAACCCATAAGATACACCAAATGGGTCGGCCGGGTGGGGATGCGGGCCGGTGCAGAGCTCATCAGATCAGTGCCGAAAGTGGCGCATTCCGGTGAAGACCATTGCAAGACCGGCTTCGTCGGCGGCGGCGATGGCTTCGGCGTCGCGCATCGAGCCGCCGGGCTGGATGACCGAGCTCGCGCCCGCTTCGACCGCTGACAGCAGTCCGTCGGCGAAGGGGAAAAACGCGTCCGAGGCAACCGCCGAACCGATCGTGCGAGCTTGGTCCCAGCCGAAGGTTTCGGCCGCCTCACGCGCTTTAACGGCAGCGATTCGGGCGGAGTCGCGGCGGTTCATTTGGCCCGCGCCGATTCCGGCGGTGGCGCCGTCCTTGGCATAGACGATGGCGTTCGACTTGACGTGCTTGGCAACGGTCCAGGCGAACAGAAGGTCGCGGATTTCCTCGTCGGTTGGAGCGCGCTTGGTGACGACGTGGAGGTCGGCGCGTCCGATGCGACCATTGTCGCGCGACTGGAGCAACCAGCCGCCGGTGATCGACTTGGCCATCAGGCCGGGGCGCGCCGGATCGGGCAGGTCGCCGGTCAGCAAGAGGCGCAAATTCTTCTTCGTCGCGAAGAGCGCGAGCGCTTCCTCGTCGGCATCGGGGGCGACGACGACTTCGGTGAAGATGGCGATGATCTGCTCGGCCGTGGCGCGGTCGAGAGGGCGATTGACCGCGACGATCCCGCCAAAGGCCGAGACGCTGTCGCACTTGTAGGCGGCCTCATAGGCCTCGGCGAGCGTTTGAGCCGAAGCGACGCCGCACGGGTTGGCGTGCTTGACGATGACGCAAGTCGGTGCGGCACCGCGAAACTCGGCGATCAGGTCGAGCGCAGCGTCGGCGTCGTTGTAATTATTGTAGCTGAGTTCCTTGCCCTGAAGCTGGCGCGCCTGGCCGATGCCCTTCGCAGCGGGGCCGGTGGCAGCGTAGAAGGCAGCCTGCTGGTGGGGATTTTCGCCGTAGCGCAGCGTCTCGCCGCGGGTCATCGCAAACGACAGCGCGGCGGGGAATTGCTCGCTTTGGTCGGCGAAGGCGAACCAGCGGGCGATCATCACGTCATAGGCGGCGGTGGCGGCGTAAGCCTTGGCGGCGAGGCGCTTGCGCAGCGATAGAGTCGTTCCCTCATCCAGTGCGGCGATGATCTCGGCATAGTCGGCGGGGTCGGTGACGATCGCCACGAACGCGTGGTTCTTGGCCGCCGAGCGGACCATCGACGGGCCGCCGATGTCGATATTCTCGATGATCTCGTCGCGGCTGGCGCCCTTCGCGACGGTCTGCGCGAAGGGGTAGAGATTGACCACGACAAGATCGATCGCGCCGATGCCATGCTCGTCCATCGCGGCGGTGTGATCGGGGTTGTCGCGCACCGCGAGGAGCCCGCCGTGAACCATCGGGTGAAGCGTCTTCACGCGGCCATCCATCATTTCGGGGAAGCCGGTCAAGTCGGACACATCGCGCACGTCGTGGCCCATGTCACGCAGGGCCCTGGCGGTGCCGCCTGTCGAGACCAGTTCGACCCCGTGGGCGACGAGCGCGGCGGCGAGCGGTTCGAGGCCACTCTTGTCGGACAGCGACAGGAGCGCCCGGCGGACGGTTACGAGGTCGGTCATCCTGGTCCTTCTTACGTCTAGCTGGAGCGCCGCAGCTGCCACGCGATTTCGCCGCCGAGGCCCGAGATTTCGCCGACGATGACGAGCTGGCTGGTCGAGCGCACGTCGCCGTGGCCGTCGATGACGAGGCTTTCCTCGAGCGTCAACATCGCGCCCCGACAGCGGAAGTTCCACGGCGGCGCGCCGGGCGAGCGCAGGATCGCGCCCATCCCGTCGGCGGTGGTCGTCGCCTCGATCCCGGGAGCGAGATGGAAGCGGATCGCATAGGGCGCGGCTTCCCTGATCTTGCGACGGCCCTTGGCGATGAGCTTGTCGAGCCCGCGGACTTCCTTGCCGTCGTTGCCGAGGATCAGGGTGCGCTGGTGGATCAGGCCGAAGCCCTTCAGATAGCCGTCGTGGCTGGCGTCGATCCGGCTCGAGTCGTTGTCCTCGGAGCGGGACACGGGGACTTCGCTGACTCCCTTGCCAAGCGCGCCGTCGGGCAGGATCGCGGTCGAGTTGGTGTCGCCAAGCACCAGCGTCGAGTGGGCAGCGGTGGTGCGCAGCGCGGCGACGAGGTCGTCAGATAGCGTCGTCGGGAGATCGCCGGGGCCGCCGCAATTGACGATCAGCCGTTGCGCGCCGTCGCTGACTTCGATGGCGAGGGTCGAGGCGCAGCCGTTCGCGGCGACCTTGGCGGACGGCGGCGGGGCACCGTCGAGGACGACGACCGTGCCCAACGCCGACAGGCGCTGGTAGCCCCAGCCGGCAGCTTGGCGAAGCGGACGGGCGCGCAAGCCGCAGCCTTCGACCAGCGCGGTCAGGCGGGCCGCGTCGCCAGGGTTACCGCCCTGCCAGCTCGACAGCGCGCCGTCGCCCATCGTCACGCCGTGGAGCGCGGCGAGGCCGGCGGCGGCGGCGGATTCGAGCGTGTCGGGAAGGCTCTGCTTGGCGGCGAAATAGGCTGCGCGCAGGAGACCCATGCGGTCGACGAACAACGCCTGTTCGGCGGGCGAACGGCTCATCAGCCCGCCGTCCTGAAACTGCGCACCGGACAGGGCGCGGCCGAGCCCCGCTTCGCCGCGCGCGACCCGGCTGACCCCGCCCTGGACGAGGAGGCCAGCGGCGACGACCCCGGCCCAGGCGGTGACCCGCGGGAGCCCCGGTTGCGCCTTGTCGGCAGTGGCGTCGAGGTGGCGCGCGCCTCTCGCGAGGGTGTTGAGCAGCGCCGAACGGTAACCGGCATCGCGGCTTGAGAGGATGTACGGCGCGTAGGCGGTCCAGAACAGGATGCGCTCGCCCCACAGCGCCGGGCGCCACGCCTCGTCGACCCTGGTGCCGTGGGCGAGGAGCCATCGGCCGACCAGCGCTTCGGCAAGCTTGGCGCCCTTGTCGCGACCGGTCGATGCGGCAAGGTCGCGCAGCCACGAGAAGCCCTGGAGCGATACGGCGATGCTGCTGTCGGCGCCGACGGTGGCGAAGTCAAAGTCGGCAAGATCAATCGTTTCCGCGCCGAGCGTGAAGCGGCCGGCGAGCAGCGCGTCACCGCGAACTCGGTCGCCGGCGACATGGTCGCGCGGGACGGCGACGAGGCGCAGCGGCTCTTTCTTGGCGCTGAACAGGCGG
>JBKJMA010000254.1:0-11339 GCA_046596505.1 Sphingomicrobium sp. | reverse complement strand
GTTGATGCGGACGATCTGGACCTTCACCGTATCGCCGATGTTGATCACTTCGCCCGGATGCTGGACGCGCTTGTAGCTGATGTCGGTGACATGCAGCAGGCCGTCGATCCCGCCGAGGTCGACGAACGCGCCATAATCGGTGATGTTCTTGACGATGCCTTCGATCACCTGGCCCTCGGCCAGCGACTGGATCAGGCCCGAGCGCTGCTCGGCGCGGGTCTCTTCCAGGATGGCGCGGCGCGAGACGACGATATTGCCGCGGCGGCGATCCATCTTGAGGATCTGGAACGGCTGTGAAATGTCCATCAGCGGGGTGACATCGCGCACCGGGCGGATGTCGACCTGCGAACCCGGCAGGAATGCAACGGCACCGCCGAGGTCGACCGTGAAGCCGCCCTTGACCCGACCGAAGATCACGCCATCGACGCGCTCGCCCTTGTCATATTCCTTCTCGAGCTTGTCCCACGCTTCTTCGCGGCGGGCGCGATCGCGGCTGAGCATCGCTTCGCCGGCGGCATTCTCGACCCGGTCGACGAACACTTCGACTTCGTCGCCAACCTTGAGTTCGGCCTTCTGGCTCGCGGCGAATTCGCGCAGCGGCACGCGGCCTTCGGACTTCAGCCCGACGTCGATGACGGCGAGGTCGTTCTCTATGGCGGTGGCGATGCCTTTGACGACCTTGCCCTCGAAGGATTCGTTTTCGCCGCCAAGCGATTCATTGAGCATTGCCGCGAAATCGTCGCGGGTCGGAAATGCCGTTGTGGCCATAAAAAAGGTGGTCTTTCAAAAAGCGTTTCGGCCGCTGGCCGGACCAACATGGTCGGCTTCCGTCGAGCGGACTTTGGTGAAACCCTGTCCGCCGCGACGACCCCATGCCGGCGCGGCATCCATTAGGTGCGAAATACGGGAGGAGCGCCAACAGCAAACGGCGCACCCGGACCCGGCGGCCCTCAGGACCACCGACCAAGCCGCGCTCGCCAAAAGACGGGCCGCCCGCGAGACACTTCCGCCGGACGGCAGTGCGCTTAGCTCAGCAAGGGGCAAAGGGCAAGGAAAGCGTCAGGCGAAAAGGCCGGCTGCCTCAGCGATGGCGACGTAGATGGCGTCGAGGTCGGCGTCGTCGATGCAATAGGGCGGCATGACGTAGATCGTGTTGCCGAGCGGGCGAAGCAGCAGGTCGCGGTCGCGGAAGTGGGCGACAAGACGCGGAGCGAGCGCCGAGAGGTAGCCCTTGTCGCGGGTTTCGAGGTCGATCGCGGTGATCGTCCCGAGCGCGCGGGAGTTGGTAACTCCAGGTAATCCGGCGAGCGCCTCCAACCGCGTCGCCTGCCGTGCCGCCAGCGATGCGACCCGTACAAGCACCGGCTCCTCGCGCCAGATCGCGAGGTTGGCGGCGGCGGCGGCGCAGGCCATCGGGTTGGCGGTATAGCTCGACGAGTGGAAGAACAGCTTCGCGCGATCGGTCGAGCGGTGCGCTTCGAAAATCGCCTCGCTCGCCAGCGTCACCGCCAACGGCATCGCGCCACCAGTAAGGCCCTTCGACAGGCACATTAAGTCGGGCACGACACCGGCCTGCTCGCACGCGGTCAGCGTCCCCGTCCGGCCCCACCCGGTCATCACTTCGTCGGCGATGAACAGCACGTCGTGGGCGGCGCAAATCCGCCGCATCTCGGCCAGCACCCACGCCGGGTAGATCAGCATTCCACCCGCGCCGAGGATCAGCGGCTCGACGATCAGCGCGGCGGGCCTGTCGCGGCATTCGCGTTCGAGCGCGTCGAGCGTTGCCTGCTCGGCCCCCGACGCCGGGAAGGGAATGGTGCCGACGTTGAACAGCAATGGCTCATAGGCGTGGTTGAACGCGCCGCGCGCGCCGACCGACATCGCACCGATCGTGTCGCCATGATAGCTGTGCTCGATAACCAGCAGGCGATGGCGCGGCTCGCCAATATTGAGCCAGTATCCGAGCGCCATCTTCAGCGCGACCTCGACGCTGGTCGACCCGGAATCGGAGAAGAAGACGCGGGTTAGCGCCGGCGGGAGGATCGCCAGCAGGCCCCGCGCGACCTCCTCGGCCGGCTCGTGGGTCCAACCGGCGAAGATGATCTGGTCGAGCTTGAGCGCCTGCTCGGCAATCGCCGCCATGATCCGCGGGTTGCGGTGACCGTGCGTCGTTACCCACCACGAAGAAATCGCGTCGATGATCCGTCGGCCGTCGGCGGTGTAAAGCGCTGCGCCCTCGGCATGGGTTACGAGCGGGATCGGCTCGCCCAGCCCATGCTGGGTGAACGGATGCCAGATCGGCGATCCGCTCATGCAAAGTCCGCAAGGTCGAAGTTGGCGGCGAAGGCATCGGCAAGCGCGGCGGATTCGAGCGGGTCGATCCTCGGCAGGCGTCCAAGCCGCCTCACCTGACCGATCCGGCAGATGGTCGCCTCGCTATCCTCCTGAGCTTCGCCGAGGAAGGCGATCCCGAGGATCGGCACACCGCGCGAGCGGAGTGCCTCAATCGATAGCAGGCTGTGATTGATCGTGCCGAGCGCGGTCCGCGCAACCAGCACCACCGGCGCTCCCCACCGAGCGAACAGGTCAGCGTAAAGGAATTCGCGGACGATCGGGACGAGCACGCCCCCGGCCCCCTCGACCACCAAATCATCAATGCGCGGAAGCAACAGGCGATCGAGGTCGATTTCGAGCCCGTCGATCTCGGCGGCGCGGTGGGGCGAGCAGGGCGTTTTGAGGCAATAGGCTTCAGGGAGCGTTGCCCGCAGCCCGGCACCCGCCAGCGCGACGACTCGTTCGCGATCGGTACCATCGTCGAAACCGGCTTGGATCGGCTTCCAGTAGGTGGCGCCGAGCGCCCCGGCGAGGGCTGCGGCGAAGACCGTCTTGCCAATGTCGGTATCGGTCCCGGTCACGATGATAGCCCGCGTCACAAAGCCACCTTCAGCGCATCGGCAAGTGCATTCACGTCGGCCTCCTTCGCATTGAGGGTAAGCGAAATCCGCAGCCGTGATGTCCCCGCCGGGACGGTCGGCGGGCGAATGCCGCGGACATCGAACCCGGCCGCCTGCAGCGCCGCTGCGGCGCGCATTGTCGCGCCATCGTCGCCGATGATCAGCGGCAATATCTGCGATCCGGTCGAGGCGATCCCCAACGGAGCCAGCTTTCGTTCGGCATGTGCGACAAGCCGCCACAACGCCGCGCGGCGCTCCGGCTCATCGACCAGGATCCGCAACGCCTCACGCACCGCGCTCGCCATCAGCGGCGACGGCGCGGTCGAGAAGATGAACGGTCGTGCGCGGTTGACGAGGAAGTCCCGCAGTACCTCTGGCCCGCACAACAGCGCTCCCTCGCAGCCGAGCGCCTTACCGCACGTGTGCAAGGTGACGACATTCTCCCTCTCGTGGATTGCGTCGGCGAGGCCGCGCCCGTCGCGCCCGAACACGCCGGTAGCGTGCGCTTCGTCGATGACCAGCATCGCATCGTGCCTCGCCGCGACGTCCGCCAGATCGACCAGCGGCGCCCGGTCACCATCCATCGAATAAAGACTTTCCACCGCGATCCACGCCCTCCCCGTCCCGCCCGCCGAGCGCCAGCGCTTGATCGCGTCGTCAAACCCATCGGGCTCATTATGTGCCGCGCTGGCCACGTCGGCCCGCCCCGTCCGCAGGCCGTCGAGCGCGCTGGCGTGGATCAGCGCATCGTGGACGACGAGGTCGCCGCGCTGGGGCAGGGTCGCGAACAACGCGGTGTTGGCGGCGAACCCGCTCGAGAAATACAGCGCCGATTCCGCGCCAAAGAAGGCAGCCGCTCCGGCTTCAAGCAGCTCATGCTCGGGATCATTCCCGCGCAGCAGCCGCGACCCGCCCGACCCGACCGGTACACCCCGCGCCATCGCCTCGCGCACTGCCTCGGCAAGGCGCGGCGCCGCGCCGAGCGCAAGATAATCGTTCGAGGCGAAGTCGATCCCCGCCCGTGATCGCAGCGACCGGATGCGCTCGATTGACGCAAGATGCTCGAGCTGGTCGCGATAGTCTTGCAAGTCCCCCATGCCCCGCGCCTTAGCCAATTTCGCGAGGCGCGCCATCAGGCAGAGGTCAGCGGCGCTGCTCGACCAACGCAATGGCGGCGGCAATCGCCTCGTCGATCTGCAATTCGCCCGTGTCGAGCAACTCTGCATCCTCCGCCATCAACAGCGGCGCCGCCTCGCGGCCCGCGTCGCGCTCGTCGCGCGCGCTGATGTCGATCAGCACCTCATCGAAATGCGCCGGCTTGCCCTTCGCTACCAGCTCGTCGGTGCGGCGGCGCGCGCGGATCTCGGGGCTGGCGGTGACGAACAGCTTCGCCGTTGCGTGCGGCGCGATGACCGTCCCCGTGTCGCGCCCGTCGAGCACCGCTCCACCCTGCTGGTCGGCGAAGTCGCGCTGCCGGTCGAGCAACGCGGCACGAACTGCCGGGAAGGCAGAAATGCGCGACGCCACCTCACCGACAATCTCGGACCGAAGCTCGGGATCGTCGGGCGGCACCAGCCCGGTCTTGCACGCACGGACCGCCTCGAACTCGCTCGCAGGGTCGCCGCCCCAACGCAAAAGGCTCAGAGCGACCGACCGATAAAGCAGCCCGGTGTCCATGTGCGGCAAGCCATAATGCGCCGCCAGCGCCAGCGCGATCGTGCCCTTGCCGCTGGCGGCGGGACCATCGACGGTGATCAGCAGGGGGCGCGCTTGGTTCACGCCGGGCGCTTTGACAGGGGGTCAGGGCTATGGCAAGGCGCCGGCGACTGACCGGGCGGCGCCTTTTGCTGCCGTCCCTCACTACAACATTGGAGACGCGGCCAGATGGTCAAGCCTGAATGGGGTCACAAGCGCACTTGCCCCAAATGTTCGACCCGCTTCTATGATCTCGGCAAGGACGAGCCCGTCACGTGCATCGCGTGCGGCGCGACCTTCTCGCCCGACGCGGTGCTGAAGTCGAAGCAGCCGCAGGCGTTCGAAACGGCGCAGGCGCCCGATAAGCTCAAGGACGCCAACGAGGATCTCGGCGCCGAGGACCTGGTGCCCGACGAGGACGAAGAACCTTCGCCGGACGACGAAGTCGATCTGACGACGAGCGAAGACGACCTCGGCGTCGCAACCGGCGCCGAAGAAGAAGAACATTAATTTTGGTTAGGCTGCACCGGTCCCGGCCGGTGCAGCTATCGAAACACGCTACGCGATGATTTTCCCCATTTCCAGCGGGGGAAACATCGCCTAATGGCGCAGATATTGGGGCCGTAGCTCAGCTGGGAGAGCGTCGCGATGGCATTGCGAAGGTCTGGGGTTCGATCCCCCACGGCTCCACCATTTTCCTGAGTCCTGATTGGGCGGCGGGAATCCTGGATTACAAGCTCTCTTGAAAACCCAACTCATCCTGATCCTTGGCGATCAACTGTCGCCTGAGATTGCCTCGCTGCGCCAAGCCGACAAGTCGGACGCAGTCATCCTGATGTGCGAGGTGGACGAGGAAGCCACATACGTTCGCCATCACAAAAAAAAGATTGCGTTCATCTTCAGCGCCATGCGTCATTTTGCCGAAGAGTTGCGGCAGGCCGGCTGGACCGTTGATTATGTGCGCCTGGACGATATCGAAAATAGCGGATCATTGCGGGGCGAGGTCGCGCGTGCCGTCGAGCGTCATGGCCCCAACGCAGTCACGATCACCGCTCCGGGCGAGTGGCGCTTGCTCGAAGACATGCAGGGCTGGCCATGCCAACCGACGATCTTGGCGGACGATCGATTCTTGTGCAGCGGTTCCGCGTTCGCTGCCTGGGCCGAGGGCCGAAAATCGTTACGGATGGAATATTTCTACCGCGACATGCGCCGCGCGACCGGGCTGCTGATGGATGGCGACCAACCCGAAGGCGGGAAATGGAACTTCGATCATGATAATCGCAAGCCCGCTAAAGGTGAGCAGCATTTCCCGGACGTGCCGCGCTTTGACCCGGACGGGCTGACGGCGGAAGTGCTGGCGCTGGTCGCTGAGCGCTTTGCTGGTCATTTCGGTGACCTTGAGCCGTTTTGGTTTGCAACCACGCGGGCGGATGCGCAGGCGGCGCTGACCCATTTTATCGACCACGCACTCGCTCGCTTCGGCGATTTTCAGGATGCCATGCTGCTGAAGGAAAAATTCCTCAGCCACGCGGTGCTCGGCTTGTATATCAACTGCGGATTGCTTGATGCACTCAGTGCGTGCCGTGCGGTTGAAGCGGCCTATCGTGCGGGGCACGTACCGCTCAACGCGGCAGAAGGTTTCATCCGCCAGATCATCGGCTGGCGCGAATATGTGCGCGGCATCTACTGGCTGAAAATGCCTGATTATATTGCCAATAATGCCTTGGAAGCGACTCGGCCGCTGCCTGATTTCTACTGGAGCGGCGACACCGAAATGGCTTGTGTACGGGCATGCGTCATGCAGACGCGAGAGGAAGCTTACGCCCATCATATCCAGCGGCTGATGGTCACGGGCAATTTCGCGCTGCTCGCCGGGATCGATCCAAGAGAGGTCCATCAATGGTATCTTGCGGTTTATGCAGATGCCTATGAATGGGTCGAGCTGCCGAACACTCTTGGCATGAGCCAATTCGCGGATGGCGGCCTGCTTGCGTCAAAGCCCTATGCGGCCAGCGGGGCCTACATCGACCGCATGTCGGATTATTGCAAAGGCTGCAAATTTGATGTGAAGGCAAAGAATGGCGCCAAAGCCTGCCCGTTCAACTACCTCTATTGGGATTTCCTGGTGAGGCACGATGCGCGCTTGCGCCGCAATCCGCGGATGGCCCAAATGTATCGAACCTACGACAAGCTCGCCGACGACCGAAAGCTGGCGATCGCGGAAGATGCCCAGCGGTTTCTGTCCAATTTGTGAGGCTCGACGGCGGCGAAAGTATCAGGCCGATCGGCCGGTTCCGCGGCACTTGTCGGAGTAATATTTAACGTCGCCCCAGTCGCGCTCCCATTTCTTGCGCCACGTGAAAGGGCTTTGGCAGGAGAAACAGATCTTGCTGGGCAGCTCTGATTTCTTCCGCATCTTGGCATGTCACAGATCCAGCAAGAGTTGGGGAGCCGCGGGCTGGGGCTTGAGTGCACGCGCCTGTGCCCCACGCCGTGTCCTGGGGCCCGCGCGCGACCCGTGTTTAATATATACGCCTTGAGCTTCGGCGTGCGCTTCGACCGATTTTCGGCGACTGAAGATCTCGCTCCTGGCGCGCTCGGTCGCTGCCTTGTGGTCCACGATCCGCAAAGGATAGTCGGGGCAGATTAAAGCAAGGCTAATACTATCGATTCGCCATGGCTCGTGCACAAGTGCGCCGGCTACACCGGCCAGCTCAGGTACCCAAGCGCGGACAAAATCGCCGCTCGGGTCCTGATCATGGCCTTGCTTGATCGGCGAATAAATGCGGACGGTATTGATTCCGGTTTCGCCCGACTGCATCTGGCACTGCGACCAATGGATCCCGGGTTCAAAATCAACGAACTTGCGCGCCAAAACCAGTCCAGCCTCCTGCCACGGAAGCCACAAATCATAGGTCGCGAACGACATCAGCATCGCGCGCATTCGGAAATTGATCCAGCCAAGCGCGTTGAGATAACGCATCGCGGCATCGATGAATGGATAACCCGTGCGGCCTTCGCTCCACGCCTGCAGGTGCGCGACATCGCCGGGTCGGGGTCGCATACCGAGATAGATTTTGGCAAACGGTTCCCACTCAATCGCGGGCTCGCGTTCAAGCTTTTGGATGAAGTGACAATGCCAGTGAAGCCGGGCGTTAAAAGATCGAATCGAGCGTGCCCAGATGCCATAGCCTTTGGGCCGCTCCAGCGCCAATTGCGCAGCACGCTGTTGCGCCGCCTGATAGACTTCGCGAACCGATAGTGTGCCATAAGCCAGGTGGGGCGACAGCCGCGAGCAGGTTTGCTCGGCGGTGACCGGCGACGACATTTCACGCGTATAATGCTCGCCCCGTTCGGACAGAAAACTGTGCAGCAAGGCGACGCCCGCCGCGCGGCCCGGTTGCTGCAGATGAACAAGTCCATCCGGAGCAAGGCCGAGCATGTCGCACGTCGGCAGCGGGTCCGAAGCGACGGGCTCAGCCCAGATGATGTCGGGCGTCGAAGCGATCGGCTGCTTCATCATTATATTCCAGCGCTTGGCCCAATGGTCGCGATTGAGCCTGCGCTCGCGATGTACGCCAAACTGTTGCCGCTCGGCCCAGGCGATCTCATAAGCCTTGGTCCACGCCTTGACTTGCCGGTCGCGCGCGAAGGTCCAACCATTGCCGGTTTCTTCGTGCGACCAAAGATCGAACGTCCCAAGCGTCCGACGCAGCTCGTCGAGGACCTTGGTCGCCTCCCCGGTGCGGATGATGAGTTTTCCGCCCTTGGTTGCGATCTGCGTGCCCAATTCGGCAATGCAACCGCGCCAAAATTGCCATTGCCGTGCGGACGTGTCGGGCAATCGCCAGTAATCGGGCTCGATTATGACGAGCGGGAACACCGGCCCGCGGCGTGCCGCATCAGCCAGAGCAGCATGATCGAACAACCGCAGGTCGCGCTTGAACCAGACAAGCTGGATCGTCATGCACTGATCAATCCGGGAATCTTGTCCTTGAAAGCGAAGAATCCCTTGGAAGCATGCGGCCATGCGGCGCTGTCCCAATCCCGGCGGACGGGCACTAGCGCGATACCGGCGGAAGCAAGCTCCGCAGTCATTGCTGACAGCCGGCTGTTGACGGGGCCAACCGCAGCATAGGGCGTGACGATGGCCGTAAGCTGATTCGTCTGGGCCCAATTGAACAGGTCGGCGGCATCGAGTTTGTCCAGCATCACACCGGGGATGCGCAACAGGGCGGCGTTTCGTGAAAGCGCCTCGCCAAGCGCAGCCGTGGTGAACGCGGTTACCATCGCCGACCGGGTTGCCGGCATCGGTGCCGCAGCCAGCGCGGTCACACGCAGATCGCCGAGCTCAACGCTTTCCGGGTGAAGATCCTCTTCGGTCAGCAGCAGTCCAACGGTGCCTTTCGGCAACGGCAGCGTATCCGCAATCGGGATGGGGGCGATTGGTGCCTCGATCGGTGGGCCCGCCACATAGGCAAAGGGACGGGGAGTAAATCGCTGATTAGTAAACTTGGCAATGTTGTCGGCCTGCGCCAGATAGGTTTTGCCTGCCGTCTGCAACCCCGCCACCCAGCGCCATGACAGCGTGTTCGAGGCAGGATCACCGTCGATCAGATGATGATAGAAAAAATCGGCACCGAGCTGCCAAGGCAGGCCAAGCACGAAAATCCACAGACTGGCAAACCACATCCGCGCATGGTTGTGCAGATAGCCCGTCTCCTTGAGCTCCGCCGACCAGGCGTCGAAACACGCGATACCGGTCGAACCGGCGCAGGCGGCGTGATATTCGGCCGATCGGGGAAGTCTATCGACGTCGGCCAGATACTTCGCCCAAACCGACGGACGCATATCTAGCCAACCTTTCCAATAGGTCCGCCAGCAAACCTCCTGAACGAATTTTTCCGCATCAACGAAACGATGCCGCGTGAGGACCCGCTTGATCACCTCCTGCTCGGTGATCAACCGATGTCGAATATAAGGCGACAGCATCGAAATATTGGCCCGATTATCGGGTCCATGATCGAAATTGCGCTGCGCGGCATAGAGCCGCCCGGAATGCGGTATGAAAGCTTCGAGCGCAGCTAGCGCCGCCGCGCGCGACGGTTGAAATTTATTGGACATAACAGGAACGCTATCAGACTTTGCGCTTCGGTAACAGGCCCCGTGGCTGAGATTGAAGAGACGCATCGTCCCGCGCAGTACGCGCCATGATTGCTCGCCCCGGACACCCGGGCGCAGTGAATTGTTTGAACGAGCCGTTCGCGCGAGACAGTGCCGCCTTCAAACCACTTTGGTGATGATCAGCGAGACATTGTCGGGCGCTCCGCGAACGAGGACGGCGTCGAGCAATTTCCCGGCGGCTTCAGACGGCTCGAATTCGGCCAGTTCGTCGCGCATTTCCCCATCATCGACAAGTCGCGTCAACCCGTCGCTGGCCAGTAGGAACTGATCGCCCGGTCGCGCCTCCCCGCCAACCGTATCGACGACGAGCGTTTCGGCCGCGCCGACCGCACGAGTGATAACGTTGGCGTTGGGGTGGTTGTGGGCTTCGTCCGGAGCGATCATGCCGGCTTCCACCAGTTCCTGGACCAGGCTGTGGTCGCGGGTCAGCTGGCGGATGACCCCGCAGCGCACCCTATAGGCGCGGCTGTCGCCCGCCCAGAAGCATCGATACTGGCCGTCACGGATAATCAAGCCGACGACGGTGCTTCCAATCGTTCGCGGATGCATGTCGGAGCGAGCCAGCACGATCAGCTCCTGATTGACGCGGATCATCGCCGAAACGGCATTGACGGTGTCGGCTTCAAGGTTGTTGGTGATGGGCAGTCCGGCCAGCGCCTCGACCACCATCGCGCTGGCGACTTCGCCCGCCTCATGCCCGCCCATGCCGTCGGCGCCCGCCCACAGTCCACGCTCGGTGCATTCCAGCAAGCTGTCTTCATTCACTTTTCGGCGCAAGCCGACATGGGTTCGAGTGACGCATTCGAAACCCATCCTTAAGCCCCTCATTTCCGCTGCACGGCCAGACTAGCAATTAAACTTGCTACGTGCGATTTCGTTTTTTCGCAAAAGATCGTTGCGGGGGAAATCGACGTTGAGCAAGCCATATAGCAACCGGGCACTGCCCTCCGGCACGATATTGCGCGAATGGCGGCTCGAAGAGATATTGGGCGTCGGTGGCTTCGGCATCGTCTACAAGGGACGCGGCATCTATTTCGATGAACTTGTTGCAATTAAGGAATATTTTCCAAGCTCGATCAGTGAGCGCGAAGCCGATGACACGGTCGTGCCGATCGATTCCGATGCCGAGGAGGTCCATGCGCTTGGCCTGAAGAAGTTCGTCGAGGAAGCCAAGCTGCTGTGGAACCTGTCGACTCCCACGCGCCACCCCAACATCGTCAACGTTCGCAGCCTGTTCGAGATTCACGGCACCGCCTACATGGTGATGGATTTCGAGGATGGGATGTCGCTCTCGCGGATGCTCAAGAAGGGCACCCGGTTCAACGAGCGCAGCCTGCTCAGCATCATCCGGCCGATCGCCGAGGGGCTCGATCGCGCCCACCGCGTCGGTGTGCTTCACCGCGATATCAAGCCGCCTAACATTCTCATCACCGAGGAAAGTCGCCCGGTCCTGATCGATTTCGGATCGGCACGGTTTGAAGCGGCCGAAGCCACCAGCACCAAGGT
>JBKJMA010000146.1:0-6385 GCA_046596505.1 Sphingomicrobium sp. | reverse complement strand
GCCACGTCGCGGTCGGGGTCGCCGCCATATTGCATCGCGCGATTCTCTTCGCTGAGCATCAGCGTACCGAGGAAGATGGTGCGCAGTGCATCTCCGGGGAAGATCAGTCCGACCTGCCGCTGCGACCCGCTGAGCTTGGCCAATCCCTGCAGCCCGCGCTCGGCGCGGACGCGGCAAGTGAAGGCGGGATAGGCGATATAATCGAGCAGCCCGGCCGACTTGGCGCCGAGCTTGGTCACCCGGCAGTTATAGGTGCCGTTGGGGATCGCCGGGCCGGGCAGTGCGGCATCGGGCGCAAGCAAGGCGCCCTCGGCGTCGACCTTCGCTCCCGCGCCAGACCGCCGCGCCGCCGCCAGCCCCTCGACGAACGCGCCGCGCCAGTCGCGCAGCCGCGCGCGGTCGGCATCGGTGGCGACGAGGTGCCAGTCGCGCGCCGGCTGGTCGATGATCGCTCCCTCGCGGTTGAGCGTTCGCTCCATCGACGAGCAGGCGCAAAGCAGGGTGAGCGCCGCGGCGGGCAGGAGAAATCGCATCTCTCCAAGGCTAGGCGGCCCCGCCGCCCGCCGCAACCGGCTAGACCATGATCGTCTCAGAATATATCAATCTGAAACGTCAATCAGGCTTTATTGCGCGGTCCAGCCGCCGTCGATGCTCATGTTCGAGCCGGTGATCGACCCGGCTTCCTCGCGGCACAGGAACAGCGCCATTGCCGCGACCTCCTCGGGGGTGACGAACCGCTTGGTCGGCTGCGCGGCGAGCAGCACGTCGTTCATCACCTGCTCGCGGGTCAGGCCACGCGCCTTCATCGTGTCGGGGATCTGGTTCTCGACCAGCGGCGTCCAGACATAGCCGGGCGAGATGCAGTTGACCGTGATCCCGGTCGTCGCAAGCTCGAGCGCGACAGTCTTGGTCATCCCCGCGATGGCGTGCTTGGCCATGACATAGGCGCTCTTGTTGGGGCTCGCGACCAGGCTGTGGGCCGAGGCGGTCGACAGGATCCGGCCCCATTTGCGGGCTTTCATCAGGGGCACCACGGCGCGCGTCAGGTACCAGGCGGCGCTCATGTTTAGCGCGATGATCTTCTCATACTGGTCGGCCGGGAAATCCTCGATCGGCGAGACATGCTGCACCCCGGCATTGTTGACGATGATGTCGGGGCCGCCCGTGGCCTCGTGGCAGTCGCGCGCCAGTCGCTCGATCGCCGCCGAATCGGCCAGGTCGGCGGGATCATAGCGCGCCGGCGCTCCCGCAGCCGCCTCGAGCGCCGCCCGTTCTACCTCGATCGCCGCCGGGTCGCCGAAACCGTTGATCGTCACGCTCGCCCCCTCGGCAGCGAACACCCGGGCGATCGCGAGCCCGATGCCCGAGGTTGAACCGGTGACGATGGCGCTCTTGCCCGTGAGGATCATCTGCTCTTCCTGAATGAGATTTTCCGGCGTTCATAGCGGGCGGATGCCGATCGCCAACCGAATGTTTTGCAACCGGCACGGCCTCCGCGCATTGAGGAGCCACACAGGAGGACCCTTCCCATGCGGCTCGACGACCAGCGCGAAAGCGGAAATTTCCAGGACGATACCGGCCGCGGCGGAATGGGCTTCGGCGGTGGCGGCGGCGGCGGGCTCGGCCTGATCTTCTCGCTCATCGCGAGCCGGTTCGGGATTGTCGGGATCATCGTCCTTGCGCTCGGCTATTGCGCGCTGACGTCGCTTGGCGGCATTGGCGGCGGGGTCATGCCCAGCTCGTCGGTCAGCGCGCCGGGCGGCAAGAGCAGCCTCAACCCGACGATCCAGCATTTCACGCTCAAGGTACTCGGTTCGACCGAGGACACGTGGGGCAAGCTGTTCGCCGCCTCGGGTAGCCGCTACGAGCCGACGACTTTGGTGTATTATTCGGGTTCGGACGATTCAGGCTGCGGCGCGGCGCAGTCGGCGATGGGACCATTCTACTGCCCGACCGACAAGAAGATCTATCTCGACACCAGCTTCTTCAACGAGCTCTCGCAGCGTTTCCAGGCGCCGGGCGACTTCGCCATGGCCTATGTCATCGCGCACGAGGTCGGCCACCATGTCCAGGACATGCAAGGCATTCTCGACAAGGCGCACAACGCCCAGGCGCGGGCGAGCGATACGCAGGGCAACGCGATCCAGGTCGGGGTCGAGCTGCAGGCCGACTGCTATGCCGGGGTGTGGGCGGCGACGGCTCGGGATAGCAAGGGCCAGTCGCTGATGGAGCCGGGCGACGTCGAAGAAGGAATGCGCGCCGCCATGGCGATCGGCGACGACACGCTGCAGAAGGAAACGCAGGGGCGGGTAATGCCCGACAAGTTCACCCACGGCTCGTCGGCGGCGCGGATGGCGGCGCTGCAGAAGGGGCTCACGACCGGCGACCCGGCGCAGTGCGTGAATTTGCAGCAACCGTCAGTGCGAGCGTAACGAAGCAATCCAGCAAGTCTTGCCCGCGCCGGATTGCTTCGTAATTTCGCTCTTCGCTATGCCGGTTAAAGCTTGACCAGCATCTTGCCGGTATTCTTGCCCGAAAACAGCCCGAGGAACGCCTCTGGCGTTTGCTCCAGCCCGTCGACCACCGTTTCGCGGCTCTTGACCTGGCCGTTCTCGATCCAGCCGCCCATGTCGCGGTAGAAGTCGCCCATGTGGCCGAGATAATCGGTCCAGATGAAGCCTTGCAGCCGGATGCGCATCCCGATGACGCGCATGATGTAGCGAAACATCGCGGGCTCGCCGCGATTATAGTTGTCGATCATTCCGCAGATCGCGAAGCGCGCGTCCTTGCGTGCATGGGCAAGGGCGGCGTCGAGGTGATCGCCGCCGACATTGTCGAAATAGACGTCGATCCCCTTCGGGGCCGCTGCTCCGAGTGACTTGACCAGCGGTCCGGCCTTGTAGTCGATCACCTCGTCGGCGCCGAGCGAACGGACATAGTCGCATTTCTCCGCGCCGCCGGCCGACCCGATCACGGTCATTCCCCTGGCCTTGGCGATCTGGACCACCGCCGATCCGACCGCGCCTGCCGCGGCCGAGACGAACACGATGTCGCCTTCCTTGGCCGACGCCGCCTCGAGCAGCCCGAAATAGGCCGTCCCGCCGGTCAGCCCGAGGATGCCGAGAAACGCTTGCGGGGGGACGCCGAGGTCAGGCAGCTTGTTGAGCGCTGCGGCCGGTGCCACCGCCTCGTCGCGCCAGCCGAGCATGTGCATCACGGTGTCGCCCGGCTTGAACCCCGGATCACGCGACTCGACCACTTCGCCGACCGCGCCGCCCTCCATCGGGCCGTCTAGCGCGAACGGCGGAACGTAGGATTTCACGTCGTTCATCCGCCCGCGCATGTACGGGTCGACCGACAGAAAATGGTTCTTCACCCGCACCATGCCGTCGTCGAGCGCGGGCAGGGCGATCTCCTTCAGCGCAAAATTGTCGGGTGTGGGCATACCATTGGGGCGGCTCATCAGGTGCCAGGCGCGGGCCATCTTCACTCTCCTTGGATTGAGTGGGCCCGCTCTGGCGCGCTACCACGCAAAAGAAAAGCGCTGACGAGGAAGGGGTGACTTCGCCGGCCCCCGGCCGCGAGATGGTGGAGGTTGCTGAATGAAGACAATGTTGGTGCCGTTCCCGCCGGAAGGGGCCGACCGTGGGGCCGCATCGACTTGGTGAAGGAAGGCCGAAAGAGGCCGTTGCCAGCTTTGCCAAGCGCCGCTATTGGGCACGCTCGCCGGATGTGGGGCTGTAGCTCAGATGGGAGAGCGCTGCAATCGCACTGCAGAGGTCAGCGGTTCGATCCCGCTCAGCTCCACCACGCCCGGCCGTTGAAAATACACGACATTCCCGATCATGCTGCCGCCTCGCTTGAAGGATGACGGCCCGCGCGCTGCGGGAGTAGCAGGATCAGCGCGATGATCACGGCGGCGAGCGCCGTTGATGCCACCGGACGGCTGAACTCGAGCCCGCCCTTGGCGACCGGCTTGTCGATGAAGTCTCCCACGGTGGCGCCGAGCGGACGGGTCAGGATGAAGGCCGCCCAGAACAGGATGACCCGGTTGATGCTGGTCGCATAGTAGACCAGCGCCAGCACGGCGAGCATCGCGCCGAAAATCAGCGCGCCCCCTGAATAGCCTGGTCCGGCGTCGGCCACCCAGTCACCGAGCGCGGTGCCGAGGGTTTGCGAGAAGGTGATCGTAATCCAGTAAAATGCTTCGGCGCTGGGGGTGACGACGGTGTCCACGTTGACCGATCCGAGCGTGCGATGCCAGACGAACAGCGACGCAATTACGCAGGAAAACAGCAACAGCGATCCACCGGGATAGCCGATGCCGAGCGAGCGATCGGCGAAGTCAGCGAGCGTCGTTCCAGCGGTGGTCGAGGCGACAATCGTCGCCCAGTAAAGGAAGGGATGAAAGCGCCTGGCATTTATCTGGACCCACACCAGCACGACGAGGCAGGTCGCGAACAGCAGGGTGCCGACGACATAGCCCAGATTATCAGCCGAGATCGGCGGCGCAGTGCCGAACAGGCTGGTCCACAGCGCGACCAGATTGTTCTTCCACGTCATACTGACGGTGTCGCCCGCGGTTTCGCCAAGTGTGGTGGCGAGGATCTTCACGATCCAGAAACCCAGCGTCACCGCCGGGACCTTGCTCGCCTCGATGGTTTGGTCGTTCGTCACTGTTCCACCTCAATCTTGGGATGGCGCGTCGAGCGCGCCGGGAATTCCATGGTTGCGCTAAGGCCGGGATCCGCGTCGCGAAGAACCAGTTGCCCGCCATGCAGCCGGGCGACTGCTCGAACCAAATTGAGCCCGAGGCCGTGACCCTCAGTATTGCGACTGCGATCGAGCCGGGTGAAACGCTCGACGATCCGCGCGCGATCCGCCTTCGCCACCCCCGGGCCGTTATCGACTATCTGGAGGCAGATCCACGTGCCGGACGAAACCAGGGTGAGGCGGATCAGGGTGCCGGTCGGAGTGTGGCGTTGCGCATTCTCGATGAGGTTGATCGCCGCCTGGGCAATCAGATCACGATCCCCGTCCACGATCAGGGCCGGCTCGACCGACCATAGTAGGGTACGCCCGCCGTCCGCGACCGACGGGGCATAACTGTCGGCCAGCTCGGTGATCATCGCGCTGATGTCGAACATGGCAAAAAACTTGCGCGTCTCGCCGCTCTCGACCTCGGCGATCCGCAGGATTGCGCCGAACAGGGACAGCAGTTCATCGACCCGGCGAATGCCATCTTCGATTACCGGCCCAGCAGACGCACCGGCACCAGCAAGTCCCTCCTCGAGACCATTGCGGAGCCGGGCAAGCGGGGTGCGCAGGTCATGTGCGACGTCACTCGAAACCTGACGCAGATTGTCGAGGAGCCCCTCGATCCGGTCGAGCATGCGGTTGAGCGTCTTGGCGAGTTCGTCGAATTCATCCTGTCGCAGGCTGACCGGCATTCGCCTGCGCACATCGCCCGCGATAATCGCTTCTGCGCCACCGCTGATCGCCTGGAGGCGACGGCGGAGATAGGCTCCCAACAATAGCGCGCTGGCCAAACCTGACAGGCACACGGCGAGAAAGCCGGCGGCGAATACGGTGATTACCGTCCGATCAGCACGTTCGGTCGATTCGCGGTCGGCGGCGACAACCAGCCGCTCGCGTGGCGACAGGTCGATTGCCAACCCTCTCGCCGTGTCGGCGCCTTCGCGCGGGTCGATAAAGCCGATGTCGCGAAGTCCGAGCGCCGGGCGCGCTGTGTCCAGCGACCCCAGCAACCGGCGCCCATCGGGAGCAAACACCGCGTAGAGCAAACGGGTCGGCGAGCGAGAAGCCTCCCGTTGCGCGATCGCGTCGGCCAGCTCGGTGCCCCCGTCATTGCGATATTCACTAACGAGGGTCCGCGCTTCGTCGGTTACGGTCGCGTCGAGCTGGCGTGTGAAGTCGAGGTGCATCGTCTCCAAAATGATGAGACCAAGCAGTGCGACGCCCAACGCGAGGATTGCGGTATAGGCGAACGCAATCCGGTAGGCCGCGCTGCTCTTGCGACTAGTCATTGCCGCGCATCCGGTAGCCGGCACCGCGCACCGTTTCGATCAGGTCGTTCTTGCCGCCCTCGTTGAGCTTCGCGCGCAAGCGGCTGATGTGCGTATCGACGATATTGGTTTGTGGGTCGAAATGATAACCCCAGACGCGCTCAAGCAGCATCGTGCGTGTGACGACACGGTCGCCGCCGCGGAGCAATTCCTCAAGCAGGCGAAATTCGCGTGGCTGAAGCGGGATGACTTTACCCTCGCGGCGCACCTCGCGTTTCAGCAGGTCGAGCGAAATCGAGCCATGCTCAAGCCGGGTCGGTTCAAGATTGGCCGGTGGCCGCCGCCGCAAGGCGTTCAGC
>JBKJMA010000063.1:0-2927 GCA_046596505.1 Sphingomicrobium sp. | reverse complement strand
TGAAATTGCCGCTTCCCGGCCGCGCCCCGGCCATCGTCCCGTCGGGCAGGGCGGACGGCTCATAGGTCAGCGCCGCGCGCTTGCCCTGCGCCGCCTCGGCGATCAGCGCCGCCGATCCCGGCGAGCCGACTTCCTCGTCGGAATTGATCACCACTTCGTAGCCCAGCCGCCCGGCCAGCGGGCTCGCCTCGACCGCCTCCAGCGCCGCGAGCATTACCGCGATCCCGCCCTTCATGTCGGCAACCCCCGGCCCGCCCAGCACCCCGTCCTCGAGCCAGGTCAGTGACTGGAACGCGTGATCGATCCCGAACACCGTATCCATGTGCCCGGTCAGCAGCAGTTGCACCGGCGCCCTGGACCGCACCACCAAATGCAAGTTCCGCCCATGCTCGATCGGATAAGCCTTGCCCGACGCATCGACCGCCTCGACCGACGCAGCCTCGCGAAACAGGAGCTCTCCCGGCAGCCCCGCAAACGCATCGCTCAACAAGGCGGCGACATCGCCCAGCCCCGCCAGATTGCGCGACCCCGAATTGATCCCGGCCCACGCCTCGACCTGAGCCAGCATCGGCGCCGCCCCCGCAGCCTCGACCGCGGCCCGTTCGATTGCAGATAATTGCCCCATGCTCGGACCCTACCGCGCCGCGCCCGGCAACGCCACACCCGCTTAGAAATGCACCCCGAAATGCCGCAGCAAATCGCGATACAGGTCGCGCTTGAACGGCACGATCAGGTCGGGCAACAGCCCCGGCTCGACCCATTTCCAGTCGTTGAACTCGGGATGCTTGGTCGCGATATTGATGTCGCGATCATCGCCCAGGAAGCGGCACAGGTACCAGTCTTGCAACTGCCCCTTCCACTTCCCCTTCCACAAGCTGCTGCGCAATTCGGGCGGCAAATCATAGCGCAGCCGCTCCGGGCACTCCGCGATCCGCTCGACGAGGTGCGGCGGGATTCCGGTCTCCTCCTCGAGTTCGCGCAGCGCCGTGTCCCAGGGCTGCTCACCCTTGTCCATCCCGCCTTGCGGCATCTGCCACGCCTCGTCGGTGTAATCGATCCGCCGCCCGACCCACACCAACCCCTCGGTGTTGAGCAGCATTACGCCCACGCCGCGGCGATAAAGGTGATCGTCGCTCATGCCGCGATCATCAGCTTGAGATGCGCCAGGCACCGCGCCACGTCCGACGCCGACGACGGCAGCAGCTTGCGCAGGGACCAGAAGCCGTGAATCGTGCCGCTGGCCTCCAGATACACGACGTCGCCCCCGACCCTGGCAATCCCTCCGGCAAGCGCCCGGCCCTGGTCGCGCAGCGGGTCGAGGCTCGCGGTCATGATCACCGTCGGCGGCATTCCTGCCAGTCCTGCCACCATCGGATTGCGTCGGCGGTCGTCGTCGGGTGCGCGATAATGCGAATCGAACCAGTCCATTCCGTCGCGCGTCAGGAAATAACCATCCCCGAACTCCGCCCCGCTGCCCTCGTCGCGGCACGTCTCGGTGACCGGATAGATCAGGCACTGGGCCGCGACCGGGACCGCCGCGGGATCGTCACGAAACGCGCTGGCGGTGACGATCGCGAGGTTCGCGCCGGCGCTGTCGCCCATGACGATAAGCCGTTTCGCTTCGCGCCCGGTTGCCGCGCCATTCGCCGCGATCCACCGCGCCGCCACGATCGAATCGTCAGGCGCGGCGGGGAAGGGCGCCTCGGGCGCGAGCCGATAATCGATCGCGATCACCGGCAGGTCCATCGTCCGGGCAATCTCGGCGCACAGCGAGGCATGGCTGTCGAGGTCGCCGAATACGAACCCGCCGCCGTGCATGAAGACGATCACGTCTCCCGGCCCGCGATCGGCGCGCGGATCGAACAGCCTGAGGGGAATGTCGCCCACCGGTCCGGGACAGTTCAGGTCGCGTATGATCCCAAGTTCGCCGACCGGCGGTTCGGTCTCGACCCTCGACGCCTTGCGCATCGCCCGCGCTTCGACCGGCGTCATCTCGTGGATCGGCGGCTGCCGCGATGCGGCCATCATGCCAAGGAGGATTTTTACGTCGGGACGGGTGAAAGGTTCGGTCACAAATACTCCTCTGCCGGTTGATCGCGCATAAAGGCTGCATCCTTGGGGTCCAAGTGGCATAACGCTGGAACCGGCGGCCGCACGCGCCTAAAGTGCCTCGGAACAGTCATTTTCGAGGAAGTCCGCATGGCGTCGGCGACGCACCTTTTGACGCCCGAAGAGGCGAATGCCCATCCGAACCCCGAAGCGGTCGTGGTCCGTTTCGCCGGTGACAGCGGCGACGGCATGCAGCTCACCGGCGGGCAGTTCACCTTGTCCACCGCACTCGCCGGCAACGACCTCGCCACCTTCCCCGATTTCCCGGCCGAGATCCGCGCTCCGCAGGGCACGACCTTTGGCGTCTCGGCGTTCCAGATCAACTTCGGCTCGACCGCGATCGACACCGCCGGCGACCAGCCCGACGTGCTCGTCGCGATGAACCCGGCGGCGCTCAAGACCAACGTCCAGGCACTTCGCGACGGCGGCCTGATCATTGCCGACGAAGGCGAGTTCACTCAGCGCAACCTCGCCAAGGCGGGCTATGACGCCAACCCGCTCGAGGACGACAGCCTGGCCCGCTGGCAGCTCGTCAAGTTTAACATCAGCCAGTTGACGATGGACGCGGTCAAGCCGTTCGGCCTCGGCAACAAGGAAGCGCTGCGTTGCAAGAACATGTGGACGCTCGGCCTCGCGCTGTGGATGTTCGACCGCGACCGCCAACCGATTACTGACTGGCTGACGACGAAATTCGCTAAGGCGCCGCAGCTCGCCGAAGCCAATATTGCCGCGCTCAACGCCGGCCATGCCTATGGCGAGACGATCGAGATTGGCGGTCAGGTACGCCAGCATCACATTGACGCCGCGCCCGCCGAGCC
>JBKJMA010000170.1:0-8908 GCA_046596505.1 Sphingomicrobium sp. | reverse complement strand
CGAAGCGCAGCTCACTGACCCCGTTACCAACCGACTTGGTATCGCCGAGGTTACCGTCGGCAATGCGATCGATCCGCTTAATGATCCGCGCTCGCGCTTGCGCGTCCCGTAGGTCCGTCAGCCAGTCCAAAAACTCGGCTGTCCGACGAACTTCAAACATCGCACCCCCCTAAACCACATTCGGCAAATTGTCAACTATAAGTTACAGTCTCATAGACGCCCGTGACCGATAGCGCTCAAGGAACGCGTCGGAATATCCGTTCAAACGCCCTTCCCCGATCGCATCCCGCAACCCCTGCATCAGCCGCTGGTAGAACCACAGATTATGCTCGGTCATCAGCATCGCGCCCAATATTTCCGCTGACCGCACGAGGTGATGCACATAGGCCCGCTCATAGCTCGTGCAGGTCGGGCACGGGCAGCCCGGCTCAAGCGGTTCGCGGTCCTCGGCGAACTTCGCGTTGCGGATGTTGATCGGCCCGTCGAGCGTAAACGCCTGCCCGGTCCGCCCTGACCGCGTCGGCAACACGCAGTCGAACATGTCGATCCCGCGCCGCACCGCCTCGACGATATCGTCGGGCTTGCCGACCCCCATCAGATAACGTGGCTTGTCCACCGGCAGCTGCCCCGGCGCGAAGTCGAGGCAGGCGAGCATCGCTTCGTGCCCCTCCCCCACCGCCAGCCCGCCGACCGCATAGCCATCGAAGCCGATCTCGATCAGGCCTTCCGCTGAACGTGCGCGGAGATCACGGTCCAGCACTCCCTGCTGGATCCCGAACAGCGCCGCGCGCGCGGCATGATCGCCGCCGCGGTCGAACTCCTCGCGGCTCCGCCGGGCCCAGCGCAGCGACCGCTCCATCGCCTCGACCTGCACCGCCGGCGCGGCATCCGAAGGCACCAGCTGGTCGAACTGCATGAGGATGTCCGACCCGAGCAACCGCTGGATCTCGATCGACCGCTCGGGGCTGAGCATGTGCCGCGACCCGTCGAGGTGTGACTTGAAGCTGACGCCCTCCTCGCTGATCTTCGACAGCTCGGACAGGCTCATCACCTGATAGCCGCCGCTGTCGGTCAGGATCGGCCGCTCCCACCTCATGAACTGGTGCAAGCCTCCCAGCCGAGCGACCCGTTCCGCCCCCGGCCGCAGCATCAAATGATAGGTATTGCCGAGCAAAATATCCGCCCCCGACCCGCGCACTCCTTCTGGCTTCATCGCCTTGACCGTCGCCGCCGTCCCGACCGGCATGAACGCGGGCGTCCTGATCTCACCGCGCTGCATCGCGATCGAGCCCGTGCGCGCGGCGCCGTCGGTCGCGGCGATGGTGAATGAAAATCGGGTCATCGGCGCGGGTCCTAGCTGCTTGGGCAGGTCCCCGCTACAGCGCGCAAGATGATCGAACCCTGGCTGTACCTCGCGCTGACCGCGACCGCCGTGCTGGCGGGGTTCATCGACGCGATTGCCGGGGGTGGGGGGCTGATCACCGTGCCCGCGCTGCTCGCCGCCGGGGTGCCGCCGCTCAATGCGCTGGGCACCAACAAGATCCAGTCGATGTTCGGCACCTCGGTCGCCACCGCCAACTTTGCCCGCGCCGGGATGATCGAGTGGCGCCGCAATATCCCGCTGGTCGCGGCGGTGTTCGTCGGCGCGTCGATCGGCGTTCTGCTCGTCCAGGCGATCAAGGCCGACGCGCTCCGCATCGTCATCCCCGTCCTGCTGATCGCCAACGCCGCCTACATCCTCGTGTCGCCGCGGATGAGCGACGCCGACGCGCACGAGCGGCTGTCGCGCCCCGCCTATGCCCCGCTGGCGGGCGCGATCGGCTTTTACGACGGCTTCTTCGGCCCCGGAACCGGCAGTTTCTTCGCCACCAGCCTGGTCGGACTGCGCGGCCTCGGGCTGACCCGCGCGACCGCGCTGGCGAAGCTGCTCAACCTCACCAGCAACATCGCCAGCGTAACCTTCTTCGCGCTTGGCGGACATATCTTATGGAGCCTCGGGCTGTGCATGGCGCTGGGCTCGATGACCGGCGGCTGGCTCGGCAGCCACAGCGCGATGCGCTTCGGCGCGAAGCTGATCCGGCCGCTGCTGGTGGTGCTCAGCCTCGCGCTCACAGCGCGGATCGTGTGGAGCTATTTCGCCGGTTGAGGCAGCAGCAGCGAGGAGTCGCCGTAACTGTAAAAGCGGTAGTCTTGCGCAATCGCGTAGGCGTACGCCGCCTGCATCGTGTCAAGCCCCATCAGCGCGCTGACCAGCATGAACAGGGTCGATTTGGGCAAGTGGAAATTGGTCATCAGGCCGTCGATCGCCTTGAAGCGATAGCCGGGCGTGATGAAAATCGCGGTGTCGCCTTCGAACGGGCGGATCACCCCGTCTTCACCGCAGGCGCTTTCGAGCAGGCGCAGCGAGGTGGTGCCGACCGCGATGATCCTCCCGCCATTCGCGCGCGCAGTGTTGAGGCGGTCGGCGGTGGCGGCGTCGATGCGGCCCCATTCGGCGTGCATGCGGTGGTCATTGGTGTCGTCGGCCTTGACCGGCAGGAAGGTGCCCGCGCCGACGTGGAGGGTCAGCGTCTCGCGGCCGATCCCGGCCTCGCCGAGCGCGGTCAGCAACGCTGGCGTGAAATGAAGCGAAGCGGTCGGCGCGGCGACCGCGCCGGGCTGGTCGGCAAACATCGTCTGGTAATCGCTCGCGTCGGCTGCGTCGGTGGCGCGCTTCGACGCGATGTAGGGCGGCAGCGGCATCGACCCGGCGCGATCGAGCAGTAGCTCGACCGGTTCGTCGCCGTGAAAGCTCAGCAGCAGCGCGCCGTCGTCGCCCTTTTCGACCAGCGACGCCGTGACGCCGTGACCAAAGTCGATCGTGTCACCGACCCGCACCCGCCGCGCATTGCGGACGAACGCCCACCATTCGCGCGGGCCAGCGCGCTTGTGGAGCGTCGCCCCGATCTTCGGCCCAGGCCCGCTTTGCGGGCCGTCCACACTACGCCCGCGCCGCCCCTCGAGCTGTGCCGGGATGACGCGCGTGTCGTTGAACACCAGCACGTCGCCGACGCGGAGCAGCGATGGCAGGTCGCGCACCATGCTGTCGCTGATCGCTTCGCCGTCGACGAACAGCATCCGCGCCGAATCGCGTGGCCGCGCCGGACGAAGCGCGATGCGATCGGTCGGCAAATCGAAGTCGAACAGCTCGACCTGCATTATTTGCTCGGCGGTGTTTCCATAGCAGGCTTAGCAACCGCGACGGTCGCAGGTGCCTCGGCCATCGCGACCGGCGCGCCGATCGTCGCATGGACGATCGTCGTCGGCGCTTCGGGTGGCTCGCCCGGCGCGATCGCATCGACCGCCGCCATGCCCTCGATCACCCGGCCGATGACGGTGTAATTATGGTCGAGCGAGGCCTTGGGGCCGAACATGATGTAAAATTGGCTGTTGGCACTGTCGGAGCTGGCCGCGCGCGCCATCGACATCGAACCGCGCAGGTGCGGCAGGTCGTTGAACTCGGCCTTGAGGTCAGGCAGCGGCGAGCCGCCCGAGCCGTCGCCCTTGGGATCGCCGCCCTGCGCCATGAAACCGGGGATGACGCGGTGGAATTTCAGCCCGTCGTAGAAATGCTGCTGCGCCAGCAGCTGGATGCGCTGGACCGCGAGCGGGGCGACGTCGGGGCGCAGCTGGAGCACCACTCGTCCGCCGGTCGACAGCTCGAGCGTCAGCCGGTTCGCGGGATCGGCGGCGACCGCGGCGGGCGCGATCATGCTGACCGGCGCCACGACCGGCACCGGCGCCTGCTTGGCGGCGGTCAGGGCCAGCGCGGCCAGTGGCAGAAACATCAACGACTTCACCATAATCCCTCCCAGAACAGCGACTTACTTCGCCGCCGTCAGACGTGCGCCAAGGTGCCGCGCCACGTCGGCGGCGACCGCCGGCGGCACGAACTTGTCGATCTTGCCGCCATAGCGGGCGATTTCCTTAACCAGGCGTGACGCGATCGGCTGGAGCGACACGTCGGCCATCAGGAAGACCGTCTCGATGCGGTCGTTGAGCTGCTGGTTCATCCCCGCCATCTGATACTCATATTCGAAGTCGGCGACGGCGCGTAAGCCGCGGATGATGATGCTCGCTCCCTCGCGCTCGGCGAAATCCATCAGCAGCGAATCGAACTCGACCACGCCGATATCGCCGTCGATCGCGGCAAGCTCGCGGCGGACCATCGCGAGCCGCTCGTGAACCGCGAACATCGGCGATTTCGACGGGTTGGTGGTGACCCCGATGACCAGCCGGTCGACGATCTGCGCGCCGCGCCGGATGATATCGAGATGACCCAGGGTCAGCGGGTCGAAGGTGCCGGGATAAACGCCGATGCGCATGATCTAATGGTCCCTCTCGACAGCGAAGCGCGCGATCGCGCGGAGCAGGTCGGCCTCGGCGCCGTGGCCGTGCAGATGCTCGATCGCCTGTGCGACGAGCAGGTCGGCCTGGGCGCGGGCGCGCTCCTCGCCGAGCAGCGAGACGAACGTCGCCTTGCCGGCCGCGGCGTCCTTGCCGACGCGCTTGCCGGCGCTCGCTTCGTCGCCGCCGTGGTCGATCAGGTCGTCGGCGATCTGGAAAGCGAGCCCGACGTTGCGGGCATAGCCGCGATAGGGTGTGCGGGCGTGGGGATCGAGCCCGGCCATGATGCACGCCGCTTCGACCGAATGTTCGATCAGCGCGCCGGTCTTCAATTGCTGGAGCCGGCCGATCGCGGCGATGTCGAGCGACTGCCCCTCGGCGGCGAGGTCCATCATCTGCCCGCCCGCCATCCCGTCGGGCCCCGACGCGCGGGCAAGATCGCCGACGAGCTCGGCACGGATCACCGGATTGGCGGAGGTCGCATGATCGGCGAGGATCTCGAACGCCAGCGCGTGGAGGCTGTCGCCGGCGAGCACCGCGGTCGCTTCGTCGAACGCCTTGTGGACGGTCGGCTTGCCGCGGCGCAGGTCGTCGTCGTCCATGCACGGCAGATCGTCGTGGATCAGCGAATAGACGTGGATCGCCTCGATCGCCGTGCCGACGCGAACCGCGCGCGCCCGGTCGAGGTTGAACAGCCGCGCCGTCGCGACGGTCAGGAGCGGGCGCAGTCGCTTGCCGCCACCGATCGCGGCATGGGCCATCGCCTGGTACAGCCGGTCGCGGCCGTCGCCGGGGGGCTTGAGCAGCCGCGTGAACAATGCGTCGACCTCGGCCGAGACCGCGCCCGCTTCGCCGTCGAGGTCGACCGTCGGCAGCGTCAGCATGTCAGTCGCCATCGAACGGCCGGGTGCCGGCCGGCTGACCGTCGGGGCCAAGGCTGATCTGCTCGATCCGCGCCTGCGCCGCCTTCAGCCGCGCCTCGCAATGGCGTTTGAGCGCATCGCCGCGCTGATATAGTTCGATCGACTGGTCGAGCGGCGCCGACCCCTGCTCGAGGTTGCGCACGATCCCCTCGAGTTCGGCCAGCGCCGCCTCGAAGCTCAGCGATCCAATATCGGGTCCATCATCGGCCATGGCGCATCCTGTCCCCCGCCGAACCGCTTTTCAAGCTCTTGCCGCCCACGAAGACCTCAGCTCTGGCGCTTGAACGGATCCTTGATGCCGGGGACAATCTCGTCCGACGTGTCGGGCTCGCCCGCCTCGGCCGCGGCGAGCGCCGCCTCGGCATCGCGGTGATGCTGCTCGCGCTCGGCGCGCAGCTCGACGATCAGCGCGGCGCGGTCGCCCTCGAGCCGGGTGTCGGTCGGCGCCGCCATGCCCGCCGCCTTGGCCGCCTTGGCGACCGCCGCGTCCAACTCGCGCTGCGTCGTCAGGCCGAGCGTGACCGGGTCCTTGGGCTGGATGTTGGCCATGTTCCAGTGGCTCCGCTCGCGCAGCGCGGCGATCGTCGTGCGGGTCGTGCCGATCAGCTTGCCGATCGCGCCGTCGGTCACTTCAGGATGGTTGCGCAGGATCCAGGCGATGCCGTCGGGCTTGTCCTGGCGCTTGCTGACCGGGGTGTAGCGCGGGCCCTTGGTGCGGCGGATAGGGTCGGGTTCCTTGTGCATCTTGAGGCGATGCTCGGGGTCGTTCTGCCCCTTCTCGATCTCCTCGTGGGTCAGCTCGCCGGCGCGGATCGGGTCGCGCCCGGTCAGCTTGGTCGCCGCCGTATCGTCGGCGATCGCCTGGATTTCGAGGATGTGAAGGCCGCAAAATTCGGCAATCTGCTCGAACGACAGCGCGCTGTTGTCGACCAGCCAGGCGGCGGTGGCATGGGGCATGAGGGGTTGGGCCACGGGTCTCTCCAGAGCGTTTTGACCGCGTCGGGGCGCGGCCGGAATAAAAAGGGCCGCCCCTTCACGGAGCGGCCTAGTGCGTGGAAGGGTTTAGGCCGCGCCGGGACGAAGGGCAAGTAGCGTCGGCCACGATCGTCGTCCCAACTCATTGTGGGGAAATATAGCCGTCAGCTTATTTCGAGCACGATCTTTCCGACATGCTCGCCCGACTCCATCCGCGCATGCGCCGCCGCCGCCTCGGTGAGAGGGAAGGTGGCGTCGATCACCGGTTTCAGGCGGTTGCCCTCGACATAGGGCCACACCGTTTTCGCCAGTTCGTCGGCGACCATCGTCTTGAAGTTGACGTCGCGCGGGCGAAGCGTCGAACCGGTCATCGTCAGCCGGCGGCGCATCAGCTCGAAGATCGGCACTTCGGCGGTCGCCCCGCGCTGCACCGCGATCGAGACGTGGCGGCCGTCGTCGGCCATGCATTTGAGATTGCGCGCGACATAATCGCCACCGACCATGTCGAGCACCACCGCGACGCCGCGCCCCTCGGTCCAGCGCTCGACCGCGTCGACGAAATCGGTTTCCTTGTAATTGATCGCGTGCGCCGCGCCGAGTTCGACCGCCGAGGCGCACTTGTCGTCCGAGCCGCAGGTCACGATCACATCGAGCCCGAACAAATTGCCAAGCAGGATCGCCATCGTCCCGATCCCGCTCGTGCCGCCGTGAACCAGCACCGTGTCCCCGTCGGCCGCGAAACCGCGCTCGAACAGGTTGATCCACACTGTGAACAGCGTTTCGGGGATCGCCGCGGCCTCGATCATCCGCAGCACTTCGGGCACCGGCAGGCAGGTCCCGACCGGTGCGACGCAATATTCCGCATAGCCGCCCCCCGCGACCAGCGCGCACACCTTGGTGCCGATCAGCTGGGCCCCGCCCTCGCCCGCCGCGACGACCGTGCCGCTGATCTCGAGCCCGGGAATGTCCGACGCACCCGGCGGCGGCGGGTACTTGCCCAGTCGCTGCAGCACGTCGGGGCGATTGACCCCGGCGGCGGCGACCTTGACCAGCACTTCGCCCGGTCCCGCCACCGGCACCGGCCGCTGGACGGCTTTCAGCACCTCGGGCCCGCCCGGCTCGCTGATCTCGATCGCGGTCATCATGGCAGGCATCGTTGCGGGAATGTCGCTCACGCCGGTCTCGCTCTGTTCGAAGGAGCGCGCTTATTGACATGACGACCGCCCGGGTCAACGCTGGCGGCGCGATGGACCTTGAGGATCTCTTCTCCGGCAAGCCCAGCGACCCGCTGATCGAGCTTGCGCGCCAGGACCTCGGCCCCTTGTCGACCGGGGAGCTGGAGGCGCGGATCGCCGCGCTGCACGCCGAGATCGCGCGCATCGAAACCCACCTGGCCGAAGTGGCGCTTCACCGCGCCAGCGCCGATGCCCTGTTCAACAAGCGATAAATCGATTGCGTCGCGCGGCACGCCGCCCTTGATTGGCGCGGGTCACCTCACGACATTGGCTTCACGGACCGCGCCTTCCCCTGGCGCGAGGTAGGAGTAATTCATGCCCAGTTTCGCCCGCGATCTCGAAAAGACTCTCCACGACGCGCTGGGCGAAGCGAGCAAACGGCGCCACGAATATGCCACGCTGGAACATCTGCTGATCGCGCTGATCGACGACGAGCATGCCGCAAAGGTGATGACCGCCTGCGGGGTCAACCGCGACGACCTGCGCGGGACGGTCAAGCATTACCTCGACAACGAGCTTGGCGCGCTCGTCGCCGACAGCGCGACCGACCCGACCCCGACCAGCGGCTTCCAGCGCGTCGTCCAGCGCGCCATCCTCCACGTCCAGTCGTCGGGCCGCGACGAGGTGACCGGCGGCAACGTGCTCGTCGCGCTGTTCTCCGAGCGCGAGAGCTATGCGGTCTATTTCCTCCAGCAGCAGGACATGAGCCGGCTCGACGCGGTGACCTATATTTCGCACGGCGTCGGCAAGGGCGATACGCCGGGTGAGCCCACCCCGCCGACTGGCACCGGGTCCGAAGAGAAGCCCGAGCCCAAGAGCGACAGCAAGAAGGAAAGCGCGCTCGCCCAGTTCACCGTCAACCTCAACGAGAAGGCCAAGACGGGCAAGATCGACCCGCTGATCGGGCGCAATGCCGAGGTCGACCGCACTGTCCAGATCCTCTGCCGCCGGTCGAAGAACAACCCGCTCTACGTCGGCGACCCCGGCGTCGGCAAAACCGCGATCGCCGAAGGCCTCGCGCGCAAGATCGTCGAGGGCGACGTGCCCGAGGTGCTCCTCCCTGCGGTGATCTACTCGCTCGACATGGGCTCGCTGCTCGCCGGCACGCGCTATCGCGGCGACTTCGAGGAACGGCTGAAATCGGTCGTCAACGAGCTCGAGAAAATGCCCGACGCGATTCTGTTCATCGACGAGATCCACACCGTCATCGGCGCCGGCGCGACCTCGGGCGGGGCGATGGACGCGTCGAACCTGCTCAAACCCGCGCTGTCATCGGGGGCGATCCGCTGCATCGGCTCGACCACCTACAAGGAATTCCGCAACCATTTCGAAAAGGACCGCGCGCTGCTCCGCCGGTTCCAGAAGATCGACGTCAACGAGCCGACGATC
>JBKJMA010000122.1:0-4622 GCA_046596505.1 Sphingomicrobium sp. | reverse complement strand
GGTTCACCGCTTGCGCGACAACCCTCCCGCTCAGGCGCGCGACAACATCGCCGCGCACTACGACCTCGGCAACGACTTCTACGCGGCGTGGCTCGACGAGGGCATGACTTATTCGTCGGCGCGCTTTGCCTCTGGCGATACGCTCGAGGCTGCGCAGGCGCGCAAGATCGACGCCCTGCTCGACCGGCTCTCGCTCTCGCCCGGCGACCGCCTGCTCGAGATCGGCTGCGGTTGGGGCAGCCTCGCTATCGCCGCCGCCAAGCGCGGCGCGCACGTCACCGGCCTCACCCTGTCGACCGAGCAAAAGGCCTGGGCCGACCAGCGCATCGCCGAGGCCGGGCTTACCGACCGCATCGACATCCGCCTTCAGGATTATCGCGCGGTGACCGATCACTATGATGCCATTGCCTCGGCCGAGATGGTCGAGGCGGTCGGCGCACGCTGGTGGCCGGCCTATCTCGACACGATCGCCCGCAGCCTGCGCCCCGGCGGTCGCGCGGCGCTTCAGTTCATCAGCATCGATCATCGCCTGTTCGACCGCTACGCCGCCAGCGCCGACTTCATCCAAGCCTATATCTTTCCCGGCGGGATGTTGCTCGACGAGCCTCGCTTCGAGGCGTTGGCCCGCGAGCGCGGGCTGTCATGGGAGCAACGTGACGGCTTCGGGACCGACTATGCCAAGACGCTCCGCCTGTGGCGCCAGCGCTATGACCGCGCTGTCGCCGAGGGTCACCTGTCCGGCTTCGACGACCGCTTCCACCGGCTGTGGCGCTATTATTTGATGTATTGCGAGGGCGGCTTTCGCGGCCGCGGGATCGACGTCGCGCAGGTGACGATGGTGAAGCGCTAGACCTCGACGCGGATTCGCCCGCCGGTCGCCGCATCGCCCAGCAGCCGATCGACAATCGCCGCCGCGACCGTCTCGGGCGGCTTCACGGTCTCCGGCTCCTCGCCGGGGAAGGCGAGCTGGCGCATCCGGGTCCGCGTCGCGCCGGGATCGACGATGTGGATGCGCAGTTTTCCGCCATGCTCATTCTCGTCGGCATACGCACCGAGCAGCGTTTCGAGCGCCGCCTTCGACGCCCCATACGCCCCCCAGAAGGCGCGCGGCTTCGCTCCGACCGAGCTCGTCACCGCAACCACATCGACCTTCTCAGCACGCCGCAGCAACGGGTCGAATGCCGCGATCAGCGCCTGGTTGGCGACCAGATTGAGCTGGAGCAGCCGCCCGAACTCGGCGCTGTCGATATGCTCGACTGGGGTCAGCGACCCGAGCATCGCCGCGTTGAGCACCAGCACATCGAGCGCGCTCCACCGCTCGGCGATCGCGGTTGCCAGCTTCGCGATGCCCGCGCTGTCGGTGAGGTCGAGCGGCGCGATCGTCGCGCTTCCGCCGCCTGCGTGGATGCGCTCCTCGACCTCCTCGAGCGCCTTTGCCGTCCGGGCGACAAGGATGACGTGCGCGCCCGCCAATGCCAGTGCCTCGGCGGTTGCCGCTCCAATCCCGCGGCTGGCGCCGGTGACGAGCGCCAGCTTGCCCGCGAAGGGCTTCGGGTCGGTCATTGCCGGCAAGTCCCTAACGGCTGGCGACGAGCGCCAGGCGCGAATGACCGTCCTCGGTCATGTCGGTCAGGCTGGTCGGATATTCGCCCGAGAAACAGGCGTCGCAGCGCTGCGGCGCGCCGGCATCGCGAACATCGCCGAGCGCGCGATACAGCCCGTCGAGCGAGACGAACGCCAGGCTGTCGGCATTGATGTAATCGGCCATCTCGCGGACATTCATCTGCGCGGCGAGCAGCTTGGACCGCTCGGGCGTGTCGACGCCGTAAAAACAGCTGTGGCGCGTCGGCGGCGAAGCGATTCGCATGTGAACCTCGCGCGCGCCGGCATCGCGCATCATCTGGACGATCTTGAGCGACGTCGTCCCACGCACGATCGAATCGTCGATCAGCACGATCTTCTTGCCCTTGATCAGCGCCGAATTGGCGTTGTGCTTGAGCTTGACGCCGAGGTGGCGGACGCCATCGTTGGGCTGGATGAAGGTCCGCCCGACATAGTGCGAGCGGATGATACCGAGCTCGAACGGGATGCCCGATGCCTGGCTGAACCCGATCGCTGCCGGGACACCCGAATCGGGTACGGGGACGACATAGTCGGCCTCGACCGGGCTTTCGCGCGACAGCTCCGCACCGATGTTCTTGCGCACTTCATAGACCGACGATCCCCCGACGACGCTGTCGGGTCGCGAGAAATAGACATGCTCGAAGATGCACGGGCGGGGGCGGGCCGGGGCGAACGGGCGGAAGCTGCGCACGCCGCTGTCATTGACCAGTACCAGCTCGCCCGGATCGACATCGCGCAGGTAGGTCGCGCCGATCACGTCGAGCGCGACGGTCTCTGAGGCGAAGATCGTCGCCTCGCCGAGCTTGCCCATCACCAGCGGGCGAATCCCCAGCGGGTCGCGGCAGGCGATGAGGCCCTGCTCGGTCAGGACGAGCAGCGAGTAAGCCCCCTCGACTTGGCGCAGCGCATCGATCAGCCGGTCTAGCGGAGTGGTGTAGGAGGAGGTCGCGGTGAGGTGGATGATCACCTCGGTATCGCTGGTCGACTGGAAGATCGATCCCCGCCGGATCAGCGCCTGCTTCAACGTCATCGCGTTCGACAGGTTGCCATTGTGCGCGACCGCAAATCCGCCCTCGTTGAGGTCGGCGTAAAGCGGCTGGACATTGCGCAGCGCGGTCTCGCCGGTCGTCGAATAGCGGACATGGCCGATTGCCGTGCGCCCGGCGAGCGGTCGCATGATCTCGTCGCGGTCGAAATTGCCCGCGACCTGGCCCATCGCGCGGTGGGTGTGGAACTGCTTGCCGTCATAGCTGGTGATGCCGGCGGCTTCCTGGCCGCGGTGCTGCAGCGCGTGGAGGCCGAGCGCAACGAAGCTGGCGGCGCCGTCGCCGCCCCAGATCCCGAAGACGCCGCACTCCTCGCGCAGTTTGTCGTCGTCGAAGGGGTTCGTCGTGAGCATCGGGGCACATCCTTCTGTCGCGAAGTCGTCATATAGGGAGGCGCGCGGGCTTTGTCGCCCTATCCCTGAACTCCGGTTGAAGCAGACGGCGAAACCGGCGAGGAGAGGGGATGCGGTATAGTTTGCTAATTGCGGTGATGCTGTCGGCCTGTTCGGTGAAGCAGCAGGCGGGATTGGTGCCGGGGACGTTCGCCGGGGCCGGGCGCGATCGACTGTGCATCGCGGGGGAGGGCGAGTCGCTCCGTGCCGGGCTGATCGCTTACGCTGCGCAAGGCGATACGAACTGCAGCATGGCCGGCAAACTTGAGCGCAAGGGCGAAGCATGGGTGCTGATCCCGCGCGGCGAGGGCGCGTGCCAGGTGGCTCTGACGGTCGATCAGTCGGGCGCGCGGATCGCCAGCGTGCCGGGCGCCTGCTCATATTATTGCGGACCGGGCACGAGCCTTGCGGGCCGGTCGTTCGAGCGCGACTCGAAGGCGGCGCAGGCGACCGATTTCGCGGGCTCAAAGCTGTGCTGAATGAACTGGTTCCAATCCAGCCAAGGTAACCCCAAAGCGTGAGCCCTGCTGGGTTCGAACCAGCGACCTACTGATTAAAAGTCAGTTGCTCTACCGACTGAGCTAAGGGCCCACGCGGGGACGCCGTTAGCGGCACGGGCGGCGGTGGGCAAGGCGCGCGGCGAGATGGCGTGCCGAGAGTGGTCCGATCAGCCGCCAACCGGGCGCGACCGCCGTCAAGGGCACGAGGACGAAGTCGCGCCCGGAGAGGCGGGCGTGGGGGATGGTCAGCCGGCGCGAGGCGAAGCGGCCACCGCTCCACGCGGCAATGTCGAGATCGAGGACGCGGGCGCCCCAACGGCGGCCCGCACGGCGGCCAAACTCACGCTCAATCTCCTGCAACACGGCGAGCATCTGGGGCGGCTCGAGGTCGTTTTCGATTAGCGCGACGGCGTTGGCGAAGTCGCGGCCCGCTCCGCCGGTCGCCCGATTGAGCATGATCGGCGAGGCGTCGAACAGGCCGAACCTGGCGTCCAGCTCGGCGATCGCGGCGGCGACCACGCCCGGTGGTCGGCCGTGGCGGCCGTGCGGGCGGTTTGATCCGACGGCGATGGCGTAGAGATGGTTCACCTGCGGCCCCTGTCATTGCGAGCGCGGCGACGCAACCCGGCGGCGCATGGATTGCTTCGCCGCTTCGCTCCTCGCAAAGACGGAGGGATGCTAGCGCCAGCCGTTCCATCCCCCGTCCCAACGGCCGAAGCATCGCGTGATTGCCCGCGCTGCCCCCGGCTGGTGGCGTTTCGCGAGGAGCTGCGGGCTGAGCACCCCGACTGGTGGAACGCGCCGGTGCCGGCGTTCGGTGACCCGGAGGCGTGGCTGGCGATCGTGGGGCTCGCGCCGGGCAAGCATGGCGCGAACCGGACGGGGCGGCCGTTCACCGGGGATTTCGCGGGGGAACTACTCTACGCAACGCTCGCCAAGTTCGGGTTGAGCGAGGGTGTGTTCGCGGCCGAGCGGGGCGACGGGCTGCGGCTCACGGGGGCGGTGATCCTCAACGCAGTCAAGTGCCTGCCGCCCGCCAACAAGCCCGAGCCCGCCGAGAT
>JBKJMA010000130.1:0-6927 GCA_046596505.1 Sphingomicrobium sp. | reverse complement strand
GCCGCCGAACAGGCCGCCGCCACTGCCGCGTCCGCCCCAGCCACTGCCGCCGCCGCGATCGCCACCGCCTCTGTCGCCTGCGCGGTTACCGCCGCGATCGCCGCCATTGGACTGCTCGCGCATCTTGCGGATCTGGTCGAGCAGCGCTGGGGGCGGCGCGGCGGACTTGAGCGGCTTGGTGAAATCGAACCCGATTCGCACCGTGTCGCTGCGCGCGCTTTCGTAATTGACGGGGCGCAGGTCGACCGCGGTTAGATTGCCCGCGCTGTCACGCGTGAAGCGGTCGGGAAAGGCCGCCTCGAGCGCGGCGCTCGGGCCGTAGAAATTCTGCACCGGGTTCCTGAGCCGAGACGAGACGAACTCGGCGCGCAGGCGTAGGTCGGTCTTCTCCCACGGCTGCCAGTTGGCGCCGAGCTTCCACACATTGCGCCGGTCGGCGAGCAGCGCCCGATTGCCACCGATCGTCGCGACGACCTGCACGGTGCGGCCCTGGGTGAAGTCGAATATGCGGGCGCCCGGCGTGGTCAGGATCGGGTCGCCAAGTTGGTTGATCGACGGCGCGCCCTCCTCGCGGGTGTAGGAAGTGATGAAGTTGAGGCGGTTCGCGGGCGACCAGTTGGCCCCCGCACCGATCGTCGTCAGCGTGCCGAAGTCGGAATATTGATCGACCCCGGCGTTGGCATTGAGGGTCAGCGACCCGACTGCCCCGAGCGTCCCGTTGCGCTTGGCGACCGGCAGGTCGAGGTTGATCGACGCGGCACCATGATCGCGGTCGAGCCGGGCACTGTTGGTTACGCCGGCGCGCACCGCCAGGCTGTCGAGGTGGAGCGTGTCGGCGCCAAGCTTCAGCGTGACATTGGCCCGTCCCGCCGGCAGCGCGGCGAGCGGACCGTTAAACGTTCCGTCGAGCCCGGCGGATGTCCGGGTCGACCGTGACCGGTCGTCGGGCAAGGCGTTCGCGGTCAGCACCCCAAGCGGATCGAAGGCCGGGTCGTTGGCGTCGAGCCGCGCCTGTAGCGGGAAAAGGTCCGGCCCACGGTTGCTGCGGGTGATGTTCTGCGCGAGGTCGGCATTGACCGTGACCGACCAGCGCCAGCGCGCTTTTTGCCCATTGAGGGAGAGGCCAAGACGGCCCGTGTCGCCGTACGTTCGCCTCGTCAGGGGCCCAAGTCCGTTGAACCCGCGTAGCACCGAATCTGCGCTTGCGCTGGTCGCGAACGGGTTAGTCGGCGGGACGGTCAGCGTGCCCGTTGGAAGACCGAACAGGCTGCGACCTTCGGTGTGCGACGCTTCGGCGGTGAGCGTCGCCGAGGCGTCACCAAACACCGTCCGGTTGATCGTGGCAGTGCCGCGTACCAGCCGCTGCGACCCGACCAGGGTGCGAAAATAGCGCGGGTCAACCGGTTGTGGCTGGGTCGGCACGGCCTGCAGCGCGATGTCGCGTTCGCGCTCGGTCAGCGCGCTGTTGGTCTCCGCGTGAAGGGTGACCTGCGTGCGACCCGCCGTCCCGATCATCAACCGCGAGACGTCGGCGAGGCCTTTGGCATAACCACCGTCGGTCGCGGCCCCGGCATCGGCGCGCAGGTTGGTGGAGCGAAAGCGGCGGCGGAGGATGATGTTGACGACCCGCTGGTCGGCCGAATAGCCGTACTTGAGCGCGACCTCCTCGGGCAGAATTTCGAGCCGCTCGAGCGCCTCTGGCGGCAAGTCGCGCACTTCCTGGAAGCCCGAGATACGCTGGCCGTTAAGCAATACCACCGGCCCGCCACCGCCACCGCCGCGCCCGCGCGCGCTGCCCGCCTGAGGAGCGAGCGCCGACAGCAGTTCGGCGATGCTGGTCGCCCCGGTCGCGCGAATGTCGCGGGTAAAGAGCACATTTTCCGGTGGAATATCGCCCACCACCGACCCGCGCGGCTTCTGCCCTACGACAACGATTTCTTCGCCCGAATCGCCCTCATCGGGTGACGCAACGGCACCTCGGGACGAGGCGGCGGCGGGAGCGGCGGTCGGAGCCCATGGCGGCGTCTGCACATCTTGTGCCGCCGCCGGAAGAGGCGCCAGCGCGGCGGTTGCGAGCAAGAGAGCACGGAAGGTCATGCGACATGCCGATATTGGATAAAAAAGGATGGGGCGGACATCTGGCGGGGCGAATATGAAGCTGGCATGACACTGGCAATGTTTTCGATGAACGGGAGCCTCCGCGTGATCAACCACTCCTCTGCCGCCGTGCTTGCCTTTTCTATCCTTCTCGCCGCGCCGGCGCTTGCCGCCGGCCCCGCCGAAGAGGCGACCCGGGCGGCGATTGCGCGGGTGCAGCGGATCGATCCCGCGATCAACGCCGTCATCGCGCTGGATCCCACCGCCATCGCCCAGGCTAAGCGGATTGACGCAAGCGGGCTGCGCGGGCCGCTCGTCGGGGTGCCGGTGCTGATCAAGGACAATATCGAGGTGGCGGGCCCGCTACCGACCACCGCCGGCAGCCTCGCACTCATCGACAACGTCACCAATCGCGACGCGCCGCTGGTCGCCCGGCTGCGGCAGGCGGGCGCGGTGATCCTCGGCAAGACCAACCTGTCGGAATGGGCCAACATTCGCTCGAGCCACTCGATCTCGGGCTGGAGCGCGGTCGGCGGCCAGACTCGCAATCCCCACGCGCTCGACCGCAACCCGTGCGGTTCATCGAGCGGATCGGGCGCTGCAGTGGCCGCGGGCGAGGTCGATTACGCCATCGGCACCGAGACCGACGGGTCGATCACCTGCCCCGCCTCGCTCAACGGGGTCGTGGGGTTCAAGCCGACCGTCGGCCTTGTCAGCCGCACCCATATCGTGCCGATCAGCGCGAGCCAGGATACCGCGGGACCGATTACCCGCACCGTCCACCAGGCGGCAGAATTGCTGAGCGTAATCGCTGGAAGCGACCCGGCCGACCCCGCCACGCGCCGCGCTGACGCTCACCGCGTCAATTTCGCGGCCGCGCTCAATCCCATTTCGCTCCGCGGCGCGCGGCTCGGGGTCATGCGATTCGCATCGACGTATCAGCTCGATCCGGCGTTCGAGGCGGCGCTGGTGGTGCTGAAAGCGCAGGGCGCGACGCTGGTCGAGATCAAGAGTTTCGACGACAAGGCGATCGGCGCCAACGAGGGCAAGGTGCTCAACGCCGAGTTGAAGGTCGGGCTTAACGCCTATCTTGCGACGACCCCGTCCTCGGTAAAGACCCGAACTCTGGCGCAGGTCATTGCCTTCAACCAGGCCCACGCCGCGCAGGAGATGGCGCTATTCGGGCAGGAGACTTTCATCGACGCGCAAAAGACCAAGGGCCTTGCCGATCCCGCCTATAAGTCCGCGCGCGCGACCAGCCTTGCCGCCGCTGGAGTCAACGGCATCGACAAGCTTCTCGCCGCGAACAAGCTCGACGCGCTGGTCGGTCCGACCACGGGTCCGTCGTGGAAAATCGACGCCGTCAACGGGGACTCATTCAGCGGCGGTGGCGCGGGCAGCCTCGCCGCGGTTGCGGGCTATCCGCACCTGACCGTGCCGATGGGGACGGTAAAAGGGTTGCCGGTCGGCCTCAGCTTCATGGGCGCCAAATGGAGCGACGCGCGGATCCTGTCGCTGGGTTACGCCTATGAACAGGCGAGTCACGCGCTCGTCAGCCCGCGCTTCCCGCGTTCGATCGAAGAAACGCCCGAGGTTGCCCCGTTGCTCGCGCGGCAACGCTAGGCGGTCAGCTTCAGCGCGGCGATCGCGGCGACGATGGCAAGGATGAGGAGGAGGCGGATGGTGGTGGTTGGTTCGTCGAAGAAGGCCATTCCCACCGCCACCGTTCCGACCGCGCCGATCCCGCCCCACACCGCATAGGCGGTGCCCATCGGAATCGTCCGCGCCGCGCGTTCGAGGAGTCCCATCGAGAGCGTTACCGAGGCGAGGAAGGCGAGCGACCAATGGAGGTTGCGAAACCCCTCGACGAACCGCAGCGAGGTAGTGAAGCCAACCTCGAACAGTCCGCCGACGATCAGCAATAACCACGCCATCGAGTTCCCCTTTCACGTGCGCGCTGGACCTGTCGCTCGCGTGCGCTATCGTCGCTGCATGGCGATAAGAAAGACCATCGGCAACCGCATCGCGCCCACCCGCTTCATCATCTTCTTCGCGATGCTTGGCGCAAGCGTCGCGATCGCGACCATCATCACGCCATGGTGGCTGTCGGTGATGCTTGGCTTCAACCTGTCGGCGCTGGTATTCATTCTCAGCTGCATCCGGCTCTATCGCACCTCGAACCACATCCACATGCGCGAGGTCGCGGTCGCGAATGACGCCAATCGCACCGTGCTGCTCCTGCTCGCGTTCGCGCTCGCGGTGGTGATTCTCGTCGCGGTCGGCAGCCAGATGTCCAGCAAGACCCACACTACCCCGGTCGACATCGCCATCACCATCGTCACGCTGCTGACCAGCTGGTTCTTCGGCAACACCGTCTACGCGCTGCATTACTCGCATCTTTATTACACCAGCGACGACGGCGGGAAGGACCAGGCCGGGCTCGAATTCCCCGGGGGCGACAAGACGCCGATTTTCTCCGACTTCGTCTATTTCGCCTTCACGCTCGGCGCCGCGCTATCGACCGCAGACACCAATATCACCTCGTCCCACATCCGCCGCGTTGCGACGGCGCACAGTATCGTCGCGTTCATCTATAACGTCGGGGTATTCGCGCTGACGGTGAATCTGCTGGCGGGGAAGAGCTAGGCGCTCGCCTCCAATGCCGGATGCTCGCTGCCGGCCGCGGCGAACAGGCAGCCGCCGACGATCAGCGCCGCTCCGGCGAGGGTGAACGGCGATACGGCTTCGCCGAAACGAAGCCAGCCGAGCAACATCGCCCACAGTAGGCTCGAATATTCGGTGGTCGAGAGATACGCCGCGCCGGCACGCGCATAGGCCCAGGCAAGCAGCAATTGCGATGAGATCGCCAACGCGGTTGCTACAGTCAGTTCGAGCCAGTGGCCACTCGGCCCCGGCACCCGACCCACAACCAGCAGCGACGACACGAAACAGATGCTGACAATGAGATTGGTGAAAAAGGCGATCTCGACCGGCCCTGCGGCAAGCGCCTGCTGACGCAGCATCACGAGGTTCCACGCATAGAGCATCGCCGAAATCAGAATCGCGATCGACCCGAGCAGTGCTTGCGGCCCCAGTTCGGCGCGCGCCTGGCCGACGAGGATGACCGCTACGCCGGCGAGCGCCGCCAGCGACCCGGCCACCGTCCTTCGCCCGATCTTCTCGTCGAGTAGCAGCGCGGCGAGCCCGAGCGCGATCAGCGGGGCAATGAACGACAGCGCGACGGCCTGCGCCATCGGCACTTTGCCCAGCCCCCAGAAGAACAGGATCGACATGACGGCCGTATTGATTCCACGCCTGAGATGCAGCCGCAGCACGGCCCGGCTCGGCCAGCGCTGGCGCAATGCGAGGAACAGGAGGCCGGTTACCGCGACGCCAAGCAGCGAGCGCCACAACAGCGCCGGATAGGCGCCGATACTTAGCGTCAGCCCCTTGATCACCATGTCCATGATCGAGAAGAAGGCGATCCCGCTGATGCCCGCGGCATAGGCCGCAGCGGCGTTTGATGAGGGGCGGACGCGGGTCATGGGCGCGCCATAGCGAGGCGGCGGCCAAGGGGATAGCGGATGGCAGGTTGCTGGTAGCGCGGCTTTAGCGCAGCACCATCTTGTCGCCGTTCATTTCGATCCCGCCGAGCTTTGTCAGCACCGACTGGCCAAGGAGATTAGTGCCGAGTCCCTCGAGAACGACCGCGTCGACGTGTTCGACCGTGCGGCCGGCTACTTCGATCCGGTCGAGCGTGACCAGCTTCCCGCGGGTCGGACCTGAGGCGCCCTCGCCGACGACGGTGAAGCTCGAGGTATCAACATATAATCCGGCGCGGCGCGCGCCGTCGACCGTCAGGGCCACCATGGTCGCACCGGTGTCGATGACGAACGGCATTTGCTGCCCGTTGACGCTCGCGTCGGTATAAAAACTGCCATTGGTCCCACGCGCCAGCTCGGTTTCACCGCCGTAGTAGGGCGAAATGGTCGTGCCCGAACTGATGCTGGTGTCAGTCGGCTGGTTGGCGGTCGTGTCGATCAGGATCTGCTGGTTGACCTCGACCGGGCTGGAGTGACGGCTCGGCATCGCCAGCGCGACGAATACGCTCAGGCCGATCATGAAGAGGGCAAACCGGTTCATCGCCGCACGATCGCACGGCAGGGGTTAGGATAAGGTTATTCCGCCGCCTGGAGAATGGCTTGCGCCTCAAGCTCGGCCGCCTTGGCCTCGACCAGCCGGACGATATGATCGATCATGCCCGCGTCCTGCACATGGTGGTCGGTCACGCCCGAGAGGTAGACCATATGCTTGCCGTTGCCGCCGCCTGTGATCCCGATATCGGTCTCGCGGGCTTCGCCGGGGCCGTTGACGACGCAGCCGAGGACCGACAGTGACATCGGCGTGCGGATATGCTGCAGCCGAAGCTCGAGTGCCTCGACCGTGCGGATCACGTCGAACCCCTGCCGCGCGCACGATGGGCAGGACACGACTCGCACACCGCGGTTACGGATGCCGAGCGCTTTGAGCAATTCATAGCCGACGCGGACTTCCTCCTCAGGTTCGGCCGATAGCGAGACGCGGATGGTGTCGCCGATGCCGGCCCACAGCAAGGAACCCATACCGATCGACGACTTGACCGTCCCGCCGATCAGCCCGCCCGCCTCGGTAATGCCGAGGTGAAGCGGGCAGTCGACCGTTTCGGCCAGTTGGTGATAGGCGGCGACCGCGAGGAACAGGTCGGACGCCTTCACCGCGACCTTGAACTCGTGGAAGTCGTGGTCCTGCAACAGCTTGATATGATCGAGCGCCGACTCGACCAGTGCATCG
>JBKJMA010000016.1:0-10499 GCA_046596505.1 Sphingomicrobium sp. | reverse complement strand
GAATTATTTCTACGCCGATCTGCCGCAGGGCTACCAGATTTCGCAGCTGTATCACCCGATCGTGGGCGAGGGGGCGATCACCGTCCTGACCGACGACAAGGATGAGGCCAGCGCGGTGACGATCGGGGTCGAGCGGATTCATATCGAGCAGGATGCGGGCAAGTTGATGCACGACCAGCATCCCACAATGTCTTATGTCGACCTCAATCGCTCAGGCGTGGCGTTGATGGAGATCGTGTCCAAGCCCGACATGCGTTCGCCAGCCGAAGCAGGGGCTTATGTGCGCAAGCTGAGAGCGATCCTGCGCTACGTCGGCTCGTGCGACGGCAATATGGAAGAAGGATCGATGCGCGCCGACGTCAATGTCAGCGTGCGCAAGCCGGGCGGCGAACTGGGCACGCGCACCGAGATCAAGAACGTCAACTCGGTCCGCTTCGTCATGGCGGTGATCGAACATGAGGCGCGCCGTCAGGTCGAACTGATCGAGAGCGGCGGCAAGGTCGCGCAGGAAACCCGGCTGTTCGACCCCGACAAGGGCGTCACGCGAGTGCTGCGGTCAAAGGAAGACGCGCATGACTACCGCTACTTCCCCGATCCCGATTTGCTTCCGGTCGAGCTCGACGAGGATTTCCTGGTCGCCTGCCGCGAATCGCTTCCCGAGCTCCCCGACGCTAAGCGCGCCCGGTTCGAAGGGCTCGGGATCGGCGCCTACAACGCCTCGGTCCTGACCGCCGAGGTGGAGACCGCGCGCTGGTTCGATCAGTTGCTCGAGGCCGGCGCACCCCCCGCACAGGCCGCCAACTGGGTGGCGTCCGAGCTGTTCGGGGCGCTCAATCGGATGGGTCGCTCGATCGACGACAGCCCGGTGTCGCCGCAGAACGCCGCCGAGTTGCTGAGCCTCGTCGCCGACGGCACCATCTCCGGCAGCCTCGCCAAGCAGGTGTTTGAAATCATGCTCGAGACCGGGCAAGGCGCTGCGGCGGTCGTCGAGGAACGCGGGCTCAAGCAGACCTCGGACACCGGCGAGATCGATGCGATCATTGACGGTATCCTGACTGCCAACGCTGACAAGGTTTCGCAATATAAGGCGGGCAAGGAAGCGCTGTTCGGCTTCTTCGTCGGCCAGACGATGAAGGCGATGGCGGGCAAGGCCAATCCCGGTGTCGTCAACGAACGGCTCAAGGCGAAGTTGAGCTAGATCCCTTGGAGTGAACTCATGCGCAAGACGTTGACGGGACTTTTCGGGGCAACTTTGCTCGCCACTCCCGCATTCGCCGCCCCGCCGAAGCTGGTCATCGCCATTTCGGTCGATCAATTCTCGTCCGACCTGTTCGATGAATATCGCCCGGTCTTCACCGGCGGGCTTGCCCGGCTGTCGTCGGGAGCGGCGTTTCGCAACGGCTACCAGGGCCATGCCGCGACCGAGACCTGCCCCGGCCACTCGACCATCCTCACTGGCGACCGCCCGGCGCGGACCGGGATCATCGCCAACAACTGGTTCGACCTGTCACAAACGCGCTCCGACAAGGGGGTTTACTGCGCCGAGGACGAGCGCGTCGCGGGCTCCTCGACGAGCCATTACACCGTTTCGCCGATCCACCTGCGCGTGCCGACGCCCGGCGAGCGGCTAAAGCAGGTCTCGCCCGCGAGCCGCTCGGTCGCGGTCGCCGGCAAGGACCGCGCGGCGGTCATGATGAGCGGCCAGCGTCCCGACCAGCGCTGGTATTGGGACGGCAAGCGATACACCACCGACCTCGTCGGAGTGCGCGTGCCCGCGGTCGTCGCCGCGACCAACGCCGCGGTGGCGAAACTGCTCGCCGCGCCCGCCAATCCGCTCGAAGCACCGCCGCTGTGCGTCGCCAAGTCCAAATCGGTCGCGATCGAGGGCGGTGGCATGCCGGTCGGGTCAGGGGCCTTCGCGCGCGCCGCGGGGGATGCGCGCAGCTTCCGCGCCTCACCCCAGTTCGACGGCGCCACGCTCGCCCTCGCCGCCGGTCTCATTCAGGAAATGAAGCTCGGCAAGGGCAAGGCGACCGACCTGATCGCGATCGGCGCGTCGGCGACCGACTATGTCGGCCACACTTATGGCACCGAGGGGCAGGAGATGTGCCTCAACCTGCTCTCGCTCGACCGCGATCTCGGTGATTTCTTTGCGGTGCTCGACCGGCAGGGGCTCGATTATGCGGTCGTGCTGACCGCCGATCATGGCGGGAATGACGTCCCCGAGCGCCAGCAGGCCGCCGGGATCCACGACGCGGCGCGGGTCGATCCCGCGCTGTTCCCCGCCGAGGTCGGCAAGGCGATTGCGGCCGAGCTCGGGCTCAAGGGTCCGGTCCTGATCGGCGACTCGCCGTTCGGCGACATCTACCTCGATCGCGCACTGGCCCCCGCGGACCGCAAGCGCGCATTGACCGCGGCGATCGCCCGTTACCAGGGGCATCCCCAGGTCGAGGCCGCTTTTACCCACGACCAGCTCCGCCACGCGAAGCTTTCGACCGGCTCGCCCGACGCGTGGAGCATGATCGATCGCGCTCGCGCGTCGTTCGACGACCAGCGCTCGGGCGATCTCGTCGTCCTGCTGCGCCGCCGGGTTACGCCGATCGCCGACACGAAATCCTATGTCGCGACTCACGGCAGTCCGTGGGACTATGATCGCCGCGTGCCGATCCTGTTCTGGCGCGCCGGAATGCCCGCGGTAGCGAGCGAGGCGGCGATCGAGACAATTGCCATTGCGCCGACCCTGGCAGCATGGATCGGCGTCCCCATCGAGCGCGAAGCAATCGATGGAAGCTGCCTGATGAGCGTGCCCGGAGTGACCTGCCCGGCGCGGTAAGCCGTTGAGGGGTTGCGCTTTTTGAACGGCGAGGGCAACATCGGGCCGGGGCTTCAGGATGCCCGAGGGAGAGCCGATGCGCCGCTTGCTTCTCGCGCTGACCGCCGTGTCCAGCCTCGCGGGATGCGTCCAGACCAAGCAATATGCCGATCTCCAGTTCATCCCGCCGCAGGGCGATTATCGCCTGCTGGTGCTGCGCCCCGACGTTAGCGTCGGGTCGGTCACGACCGGCGGCGTCGTCGAGCAGCGCGCCGACTGGACCGAGGCTGCGCGGACCGTGATTGTCACCGCGCTGCGCAACCAGCAAGGTGGGCGCGGCGGCCGATTGTTCATCGCCGAACGACGCAATTCAGTGCCGGAAGCCGATGCCGAGACCGTCGCCGAGCTCGAACGGCTCAACTTCGCCGTGGACCAAGCGATCGCCGAGCATAAATATGGCGGTCAATATCTCCCGACCAAGCGCCGCATGGGGCTCGACTATACGCTGGGCGACGACGCCATCGCCTTCGGGCGCACGACCGGCTTCGACTATATGCTGTTCCTCCACGCCGAGGACCAGGTTGCATCGACCGGGCGCGTGGCGATGCAGATTCTCGGGGTGGCAGGCTGCTTCATCGGTTTTTGCGCACCATCGGGCGGGAGCGGCCAGCTTGCTTACGCCAGCCTCGTCGACCTGCGCTCCGGCGAAGTGGTATGGTTCAACGTCCTCCAGACCGGGAGCCAGATCCCCGGAATGGGTTTTGGCGACATTCGCACACAGGCCGGCGCCGACCAGATGGTCGAACGGCTGCTCGGGCGGATGAAGCCCGGGCGCGAGGCGGCGCGGGCAAACGGAGCACGCCAGTGAACGCGCTCAGCCGGCGGGCAGTGCTGGGCGGCGCCGGCGCGATCGCCGCGAGCCTCGGCACCGGGATCGCCGCCGCCCGTATCCTGCCGCGCGACATGCCGGCGCTGATCGGCCCCGGATACCGACCGGTCGACGCCGACGAGAAAGGCCTGTGGCAGCAGGTCGAGCGGGTCGAGGAGGAAATCGCCGGGTCGAACATCCTGATCAAGGACGCCGGCGTCACGCGCTACCTGCAAGGGCTGATCGGCAAGGTCGGTGGGCCGGCCGCGAGGGACATGCGCATCTACCTTGCGCGCGTCCCTGAATTCAACGCGATGATGTTCCCGACCGGGTTCGCGGTGGTCTTCTCCGGGCTCCTCCTGCGGATGCGGAACGAGGCGCAGCTCGCTGGAGTCATTGCCCACGAGAGCGGACATTTCCTGCGCAAGCATCAGCTTCGCCAGTTTCGCGATCAGAAGAAAAAGTCGGACATCTTCGCCGCATTATCGCTGGTGGGCGGAATGGCGGGCGGAGCGGCCGGCGTAAATATGGGTCAGTTCCAGCAGCTGGCCGAGTTCGGCACGATCTTTTCGCTGTTCCGCTACAGCCGCGAGCTCGAGGCCGAGGCCGACGCAACCGGCATTCGCCTGCTCGCCGAAGCTGGCTATGCGCCCAACGCCATGCCCGAAACATGGGCGCAGCTGATCGCCGAGCTCGACCTGTCGGCCAAATATCGCCGCAAGCATCGCGACCGCGGCTATTCACTGTTCGAGACCCACCCCGCGCCCGAATCGCGCATGGCCGACCTCCGCGCGTCCGCCGCCGAGGTGACCGTGCCGGGCCGGATCTATGACGACGGCCGGGCGCGCTATCTTGCCGCGATCGGCGGCATCCGGCCGATGTTGCTCGACGACCAGGTCAAGCTGAACGATCCGGGCGCCTCGCTCTACATCGTCGAAACGCTCGCTCGGGACGGTTGGAGCGGGCCGCTGCGCTTCGCCGAAGCCGAGATCTGGCGGCTGCGCGGCGACTCGAAGCAGCATGACGCCGACCGCGCCGCGCAGGGCTATGCCGCTGCCGTTCAATATCCCGATGCACCACCCGATGCGTGGCGCTGGCACGGGGTGATGCTGCAGAAGGCCGGGCGCGCCGCCGAGGCTCGCGTCGCCTATGCCCGCTACCTCGCGCTCGCCCCGGCCGCGCCCGACGCGCCGTTCGTTCGCCAGCAACTATCCTTCATGGGAGGCTGATATGCGCCGCCTGATCCTTGCCTCCGCGATCTCGCTCGCGCTGACTGCCTGCTCGTCGATCGGCGGGGGCGGTTTCGGCTCGGGCTATTCGCTCGTCCGCGCCCGCGAACGCGCAGTCGGCGACGGCAGCCTGCTCGTCACGCCACGCGCGGAGTGGAATCGCCAGTCGACCATCATCTTCGACGACATCCGCCAGGTCGAGGACTGGACCCAGAACGGTCCCGTACTCGACAGCCTGTCATTCGTATCGGGCCTCAAGGACGGCAAATCGATCGTCCGCCAGTCGCGCCGCGCCGACAGCCAGGTTCCCCGCTTTCGCTCGTCGATGACCGCGCCCGAGATCGCGGCGATGCTCGAAACCTTTTACCGCACCCGCGCCGGGACGATCGACTTCAAGACCGTCGGCCTTGCCCCGCGCCCGTTCCTTGGCACCAACGGCTTCCAGCTCGATTTCGACCATCTCGACAGTGACGAGGTGTGGCGGCGGGGCAGGGCGGTCGGCACGGTCGCCAACGGACGCCTCTACCTCATTCTGTTCGATGCGGTCCGCTCGCATTATTTTGCTGCCGGGCTCCCCGAATTCGAGGTCGTCGTGAATAGCGCGCGGCTGAGAGGCTAAACCGGATCGGGCAGAGGCGGCGCCTCGGGTTCACCCGGCAGCAGCGGGACCTCCGCTTCACCCGGCTCCGAATCCGGCACCTCAGGTAATGGCGGCGCGCTGGCCATCAAGCGGTCGGACCGGTCGGCATTGACGGCGGCTCGGCCCCAGGCGATGCGGGCGACGGCGTGTCGATATTCGGCGCCGGTTCGGGCGCTTCGGGGGGCGAGGTCTGCGGCGGCGGGGACGGGGTCTGGGGTGGCGGCGTCGCGGGCTGGCCGGGCAGGGTGTCGGGCATGATCAAGCGCTCCTCTGGTCATCGACATAACCCGCCGCGAGCGCGGGAGTTGCGCTGCCCGACCAAATGCTTGCCCAAATGCTTGCCCTCGACCCGATCCTTGCTATAGGCCGCGCCCTTGAGCGTCCGCGCGGGCGTGGCGGAATGGTAGACGCGCTTGGTTTAGGTCCAAGTATCGCAAGATGTGGGGGTTCGAGTCCCTTCGCCCGCACCACCGCCTCGCTTCGCACGGCCAACCAGATTCCAACGGGATAGAAAAACGCATCATGAAGACCGTCGAAACGCTGAACGAAGGCCTCAAGCGGGGCTTTATGCTGACCATATCGGCCAAGGATATCGAGGCCCGGGTCGAGGGCGAGGTCAAGCGCATGGCGCCGCAGGTCCGCATGCCCGGCTTCCGTCCTGGCAAGGTGCCCGCCAACCTCATTCGCAAGATGCACGGCCCGGCGCTCGCCGCCGACGCGCTCAATACCGCGGTGCAGGACAGCGTCCAGTCGCTGATCGCCGAGCAGAAGATTCGCCCGGCGATGCAGCCCGAGGTCGAGCTCGACGAGGGCTATGAACCCGGCAAGGACGCCGAGGTTCGCGTCAGCCTAGAGACACTGCCGGAAATCCCCGAAGCGAAGATTGACGGCCTGACGCTCGAGCGGCTGGCGATCGAGCCCGACGAGAAATTGGTCGACGCGCAGATTTCGCAGCTGATGTCGTCACAAAAAAGCTTCATCGCGGCTCCGAAAAGCCGCAAGGCTGCCGCCGGCGACCAGGTGATCCTCGACTATAAGGGCACCACCGAGGACGGCGTTGCATTCGAGGGTGGCACCGGCTCCGCGATGGCGGTCGAGATCGGTTCGGGCCAGCTCATCCCCGGCTTCGAGGATCAGCTCGTCGGGATCAAGGCGGGCGAAAGCCGCGACTTGAAGGTCATCTTCCCCAAGGATTATCCGGCCGAAAAGCTGCAGGGCAAGCCGGCGAACTTCGCCGTCACCGCGACCGAAGTGAAGACGGCGGGCGAGACAAAGCTCAACGATGATTTCGCCAAGACGCTCGGGCTCGAGAGCCTCGAGCAGTTGAAGGGCCTCATTCGCGACCAGCAGCAGCAGGAACTCAACGGCCTCACTCGCACCCACATGAAGCGCAAGTTGCTCGATCAGCTCGCCGCGAGCCATGACTTCGACGTGCCGCCGTCGATGGTCGCCGCCGAGTTTGACAACATCATGGCCCAGATTCGTCACGAGGCCGAACACGAGGAAGACCCCGCCGCCGCACTGGCGGAAATCGAGGGCGAGGCCGACGATTATCGCAAGATTGCCGAACGCCGCGTGCGCCTGGGCCTGCTGTTATCGGAAATCGGTACCAAGAATGGCGTTGAAGTCAGCCAGCAGGAAATGAACCGACTGATCAGCCAGGCCGCGTCGCAGTATCAGCCCAAGGATCGCGAGCGGTTCATCCAGTATGTCCAGCAGGACCCGATGGCCGCCGCCCAGCTGCGCGCGCCGCTGTATGAGGACAAGGTCGTCGATTACCTGTTCGAGAAGGCCGACATCACGGACCGCACGGTAACCCGCGCCGAGCTCGAGGCCGACCTTGAGGCCGAGGAAGGCCATGTCCACGGCCCGGGCTGTGGCCATGACCATGCCGCCGCAGCCAAGCCGGCCAAGAAGGCTCCCGCGAAGGCCAAGGCTGCGAAGCCGGCCAAGGCCGAGCCAGTCGAAGTCGCTGAGGTAGCCAAGCCCAAGGCCGCCAAGCCCAAGCTCGCCAAGCCCAAGCCCGCCAAGGCCGAGCCGGCTCCCGAGCCGGTCATCACCGCCGCCGACGCCAAACCGAAGCCCGCCAAGCCGGTCAAGGACGGCGCAGGGGCCAAGCCTGCCGCAGCCAAGGCGAAGTCCGGGACGAAAACCACCAAGGCATGATCACGGACGGCGCGCCTGGCAGGGCGCGCCGTCCGTGGTGGCCATTGCTCTTCGTCGCCGTGGCGACGGCGATCATGCTGCCCGAGCTGGTGTGGGGCCTGTCGGCGTCGGACAGCTATCGTTACAATCTGCTGTGGACCGATGAGTTCACCAGCCAGTTTGCGGCCGGGAACCCCTGGCCGCGCTGGCTTTCACAATCGTGGGACGGGCTGGGCGCGCCGACCTTCTACCATTATCCCCCGCTGTTCTTCTGGGTCGCCGCGTTGATCCGAACGCCGCTGTTCGACCTGATCGGCGCGCAAGCCGCGGCATCGCTCGCGTCGCTGCTGATCTTGGCCGCGTCGGGCGCGGCAATGTATCTGTGGCTCCATCGGTTCGGAAGCCCGATCGCGGCGCTCGTCGGCGCATTGGCGTATGAGGCCGCGCCCTACCACCTTTATGACATCTTCGCCCGAGGCTCGCTCGCCGAGGCCAGCGCATACGCCGCGCTCCCGCTCGTGCCGATGGCGATCGACCGCATCGCCGATCGCCGTCGCGGCGGCGTTGCGCTGCTGGCCACAGGGTATGCTTTGCTCGTCCTTGGCCACATGCCGAGCGCCTTGCTTGCGAGCATCTCGCTCATCCCCGCCTATTTCCTGTATCGTGTGCGCCCGCTCGGCGCAGCGGTCGCATTGCGTGGCGCCGGCGGCATCCTGCTCGGTCTAGCGCTAAGCGCAGCCTATCTCTGGCCGGCCATCGAGCTGCTCCCGTTCACGCTGAGCGAGGCGTTCGGCGGCGCGTGGTTCGACCCGCTTAACTGGGCCTTCTGGGCGCCGCAGCGCTGGCCCAGCGCGGGCCGGGCAATGCTCAACATCCTGTTCGCTTCGACCGCGCTGATGGCGACAATCGCCGCGTTCTTCGGGCGGCGCTCCGACGCAGATCGCGGTGCGTTGCGGTTCTGGGCGCTGTTGGCGGTCGCCCTGTTCGTGCTCATCGCGGGTTTTCCCCCCATGCTATGGCAGTTCCCCCAACTGGTGATGGTCCAGTTCCCGGCGCGGCTGATGCCCGACGCCGATTTCGTCGCAATCACCGCGCTGGTGATCGCCCGCCCGCCGCTGTCCCGCCCACTGACCATCGCCGCCTTGCTGCTCGCGATCATGGGCTGGCTGGTGATGGCGCAGACGATGATCGGGCGCACATACGTTGTGCGGTCGATCGTCTCCCGGTCGCAAGCGCTGGTGCTCGACGACCGCCGCGATGCCCCGACCTACCTCCCCGCCGTTGTACCCATGCCGATCGCGCTCGACGAACGGTTCGGCGCCAATCCGTCGCTCGTCCGACTGCCCGAACGTGGCTGGCTGGTGCGTGGGCAGGGCGCTCGGGTAAGCGCGAGGCAGGACGGCGAAAGCATCGAGGCGACGGTCGAAACGCCGTCCGCAACCATGCTCGTCGTGCGGCGGTACGCCTATCCCATCTGGCGCGTGCGCGATGAGCGTGGCTCGATCATCGTCCCGACCGCCCAGCCCGTCACCGGCCTCGTCACCTGGCCAATCCCCGCCGGCCGTCACCATTATCGTCTGGAGCCCGGTCCAGCGCCTGCGGAACGCGCTTCGCTGCTGGTCAGCTTCTTGGCGCTCATGCTGCTCGCGCTCACCCTATGGCAGCCGCTTCGAACTAGCTTAAGAAAGGTTTTGCCATTCACCGCTAGGACGTCTTCATGACCAGCCTCCCCGATCATCCCGCGCCGCGCGTCGCTGTGCTCCTGCCTTGCTATAACGAGGCCGCGGCGATCGAGCGGACGATATCCGGTTTCCGCGCCGCGCTGCCCGGTGCGACGATCTACGTTTACGACAACAACAGCAACGACGGCACGGTCGCGCTGGCCCGCGCCGCCGGCGCCGTCGTCCGCACCGAGAAGCAACAGGGCAAGGGCAATGTCGTCCGCCGGATGTTCGCCGACATCGACGCCGACGTCTACATCATGGCCGACGGTGACCTCACCTACGACCCGAAGGCTGCCCCGCCGATGGTCGAGATGCTCCTTGCCGAACAACTCGACATGGTCGTCGGGACCCGCAAGCATGAGGCTGTCGAGGCGTATCGCGGCGGCCATGTGCTCGGCAACAAGCTGTTTACCGGGCTCCTCGCCGGCCTGTTCGGGCGCAGTTTCACCGACATCTTCTCCGGCTATCGCGTCTTCTCCCGCCGTTTCGTCAAGAGCTTCCCGGTGCTCTCGGCCGGGTTCGAGATCGAGACCGAGATCAGCGTCCACGCGCTCGAGCTGAAGATGCCGGTCGGTGAACTCGAGACAATTTATGCTGCGCGACCAGAGGGTTCAGCGTCGAAGCTATCAACTTATCGCGACGGATGGAAGATCCTCAAGACCATCGTCACGCTCTACCGGGTCGAGCGGCCGGTGCTGTTTTACGGCACGATCGGCCTTTACCTCTTGCTGATCGGGCTAATCTTGGCGGTGCCGCTGCTGATGACCTATCTCGCGACCGGCCTCGTCCCGCGCGTGCCGACCGCGATCCTCATCACCGGGCTCGGCATCGTCGCCGTACTGTGCCTGTTCGCCGGCCTCATCCTCGACACCGTCACCCGCGGCCGCCGCGAAGTCCGGCGGCTCGCCTATCTGGCCCATCCGGCGCCGAGGAACGGCGCGGCTTGAACCCGCCCGGCTTTGCTCCGATGTAGGAGCCAACACTAACGCTCAGGAAAAATATTCCCCATGGATCATCAGGACATCGTCGCCCAGCTCGTCCCCATCGTCATCGAGCAATCGAATCGCGGCGAACGCAGCTT
>JBKJMA010000135.1:0-6794 GCA_046596505.1 Sphingomicrobium sp. | reverse complement strand
CTTGCCGTGACCGAACGCCTCGCCCCGCTCGCCCCGCGACACGCGCTGCTGATCGCCGAATCCGGCATCGCCACCCGCGCCGACGTGAACCGCCTCGCCCCCCACGTCGACGCCTTCCTCGTCGGCTCGTCGCTGATGGCCGCCCCCGACGTCCGCGACGCAGCCCGCGCGCTGGTCTTCGGGCGCATCAAGATTTGCGGCCTCGCCCGCCCCGAGGACATCGCGCTCGCCGCCGAATTGGGCGCGTCCCACGCCGGCTTCATCTTCGCTCCCGGCACACCACGCGCGGTCACCCCGGTCGAGGCCCGCGCGCTCGTCGCCCAGGCCCGCGCCGCCGGCCTCGCTCCGGTCGGCGTGTTCCGCAACGCCGATCCCGAGGACGTCGCCGAGATCGCAACGTCGCTCAACCTTGCCGCGGTCCAGCTTCACGGCAACGCTAATTACGCGACCATCGCCGGCATCCGCCGCGACTTTGCCGGCGAGGTCTGGGCGGTCAGCCGCGACGGCGCCGAGCCGGTGTGCGACGCCGCCGACCGCACCGTGTTCGACAGCGGCGATGGTGGGACCGGGCAGACCTTCGACTGGTCGCTGCTCGACGGCCGCCGCGATCTCGCCACCGGCTTCCTCGCTGGCGGGATTACCCCCGCCAATGCCGCCGCCGCATCTCGCGTCGGCGCCTTCGGGCTCGACCTCTCCTCAGGCGTCGAAGCCCAGCCTCGTTTCAAGGATCCCGCCAAGATGACCGCCTTGTTCGCCGCCCTCCGCCCCTCCAGCAGGAACCACTAAGATGTATCACTCAGGCCGCTTCGGTCGCTTCGGCGGCGCCTTCGTTCCCGAAATCCTCGTTCCCGCGCTCGAACAGCTCGAAGCCGCCTTCCTCGATGCGCAGGTCGACCCCGAGTTCAACGCCGAGCTCCAGAACCTGCTCACCACCTATGCCGGCCGGCCGACGCCGTTGACCAGGTGCCGCAACCTGGGCTCGGAGCGCACCCGCATCTACCTGAAGCGCGAAGACCTGCTCCACGGTGGCGCTCACAAGACCAACCAGGTGCTTGCCCAAGGCCTGCTTGCAAAGCGGATGGGCAAGACCCGCCTGATCGCAGAGACCGGCGCCGGCCAGCACGGCGTCGCCACCGCGCTCGCCGGCGCGCTGTTCGGGCTCGACACCAAGATCTACATGGGCGCGCACGATATCGCGCGCCAATCGCTTAACGTGTTTCGGATGGAGCTGATGGGCGCCGAGGTCATTCCCGTCACTTCGGGCAGTCAGACGTTGAAGGACGCGGTCAACGAAGCGCTGCGCGACTGGACCGCCAGCTTCGCCGATACCCACTACATCCTTGGCACCGTGGCTGGCCCGCATCCCTTCCCGCTGATGGTGCGCGAATATCAACGCGTGATGGGCAAGGAAGCCCGCGAGCAGATCCTCGAGGTCGAAGGCCGCTTGCCCGACGCGGTCATCGCGTGTGTCGGCGGCGGGTCGAACGCGATCGGCATCTTCACCGACTTCATCGCCGACGAAGGGGTCGAGCTGATCGGGGTCGAACCTGCCGGCAAGGGCCTGAGCGGCCACGAACATGGCGCGACCATCCTGCGCGGATCGCCCGGTATCCTCCACGGCGCCTCGACCCTTCTGCTTCAGGACGGGGACGGCCAGGTCACCGAAAGCTGGTCGATCTCGGCCGGGCTCGATTACCCCGGCGTCGGCCCCGAGCATGCGTATCTGAAGGATATCGGCCGCGCTCGCTATGTCGGCTGCGAGGACCAGGCCGCGCTCGATGCGTTTGTCTTGCTCGCGCGCAAGGAAGGGATCGTGTGCGCGTTCGAGAGTGCGCATGCGCTCAGCTACGCGCTGGAATTGGCCGAAGCGAATGAAGACAAGATCCTGCTGATCAACCTGTCGGGGCGCGGCGACAAGGACATAAATCAGGCGCGGGAGCTGTTGAAGTGAGCCGATACGACGAGATGTTCCAGCGCCTCGCCCAACGCAATGAAGTCGCGTTCGGGGCCTTCCTGATGCTTGGCGACCCCGACCCCGCAACCAGCGCCGCCCACCTCGATGCCTGCGCTCTGGGCGGCGCCGACATGATCGAGGTTGGCATCCCGTTCAGCGACCCGATCGCCGACGGTCCGGTGATCCAGGCCGCCTCGGTCCGTGCGCTGGCCAACGGTGCCAAAGTCGATGACGCCTTCGCCCGGATCGCCGAACTGCGCGCGAAACATCCTGCCATCCCGATCGGCATCCTGACCTACGCCAACCTGCTGATGGCGCGCGGCGAGGCGAAGTTCATGGCCGATGCCAAGGCGGCGGGCGCGGACTCGATCCTCGTCGCCGACGTGCCGAGCCTTGAGGCGGCACCCTATTCCGCACTCGCCAAGGCCGCCGACATCGACCTCGTTATGGTCGCCGCGACCAATACCCCTGCGCCGGCACTGGCGAAGATCGCCGCTTTGTCGTCGGGTTACACCTATTGCGTCGCCCGCGCCGGTGTGACCGGCACCCGCGATGAGCTCACCCTCGACCACGCCGAACTGTTCGCCGGCCTCGCCGCGGCGGGCGCGCCGCCGCCAGTCCTCGGCTTCGGCATCTCGACCCCCGACCACGTCCGCTCAGCCGTTGCTTCGGGCGTTGCCGGGGTGATCAGCGGCTCGGCCATCGTCAAGCTCGTCCCCGAGCCCGACGCCACCGCGAAGATCGAGACGTTCGTGCGTGCAATGAAGGCGGCGACGGTGCGCTGACCGTCGTTACGCAACCGCACGGAGGCGCCCGGCGTTAGCGCCTGCGTGTATACCGGAGACCTCACGACCCGCGACCGCGCCGCCCCGGTTCTCGCCGTCATCGCGGTCCATGCCGCGCTCGGCTTCATGCTGCTCGGCATGTCGGGCCACCTGACCCCCGCGGCGGTCGAGCAGGCGCTCAAGATCTTCAACGTCCGCGAAGTCCCCCCGCCGCCCGAAATCCCGCCACCACCGCCGAAACCAGACAAGCGGACCGCGCCGGCCGCGGCCAAGCCCAAGGCTGCCGCACCCCCCGCGAAGATGGCCACGGCGACCCCGATCGTGTTGCCCCCGCCCAAGGTTGTCATCCCCGTTCCCGCCCCGGTCGCAGCCGCGCCCGAACCGGGGCAGGGCACCGCTGCGTCGCAGGGCGCCGCCACCGCCGGCTCCGGCTCCGGCGCTGGCGGGGTCGGCAACGGCACTGGTGGCGGCGGCAATGGCAACGGCACCGGCGGGAGCGGCGACGGCGGCACCGGCACCCACCCGCGCCCGCTGTTCCGCTCGCTCAACCCGCGCAGCTTCCCGCAGGAGTTGGTTGAACCCCTCCCGCCCGGCGCGCGTGTGCTGATCATCTTCACCGTCCAGTTGAACGGCAGCATCTCCGACTGCTCGGTGCGCCAGCCGAGCGGTAGCCCGTCACTCGACGCGTTGGTCTGCCAGGTCGCAATCCAGCGCTTCCGCTACGACCCCGCCCGCCGCGGCAACGGCACAGCCTATGTGGCCAAGGCGGCCTATATGCAGGTCTTCTAGCCCGGGCCCGAAAAAAGGCGTAGATAAGTCGGCCATCCGACCAATGGAGGATGGATCATGAATAGGTTTGTTTGGATGAGCGGCGCCTTCGCGCTGGGGCTGGCCGCCGCCCCTACACACGCCGCGCCGGCGCCTGCCGCACTGGTGGCCGGCGCGCTCGGCGCCGCGCCCGCCGCAGTGGCGCGCGGCGCGACGGTGATCAGCGGGGACGGGAAGGTGCTGCGCAAGGGCGGCAACGGCTGGACCTGCATGCCCGACAATCCAGCCACCCCGGGCCCCGATCCGATGTGCTTCGACAAGGTCGGGCTTGCCTGGGCAATGGCCTGGATGGGTCACAAGACTCCTCCCGGCGCGACCGGCACGGCCTACATGCTCAAGGGCGGCACGGACGCGAGCAACCTTGATCCCTTCGCCACGAAGCCGACCCGCGGCTGGATCAAGACGGGCCCCCACGTCATGATCCTCAGTGCCGACGCGGCGCGCGCGTCAGGCTATCCCGCCGGGGCCAACCCCGACACATCCAAGCCATATGTCATGTTCGCCGACACACCCTACGCCCACATCATGATGCCCGTGCGGTAGAATTTTGCCCCTCCCGCTCCGGCGGGAGGGGCTAGATCCTCACTTCACGTCGATGAACGGCAGCGGCCCGCCGCCGGCATAGGTCGGCAGATGCCCGTCCCACTTCTCGACCGCCCGCATCTTGACGATTTCGGGGTTCGTCCGGATCGCCTCGGCTTCGACCTGGATCGCCTCGGCGTCGCCCTTTGCCTTGGCCATTCGCGCGTCGGCGTTGGCCCTAGCCGTCGCGATATTGGCCTGAGCCGCGAGTGCCGCCTGCTCGTTGGCGATCTTCGCATTGATTTGGTCAAGAACCTGCTGCGGAACGGCGATATTGCCCGCCCAGTAAAGCTGTTCGACCTGCAGCCCGACCGGCCCAAAGAAGCTCTGTACTTGCTTCGGCGCGGTCTGGATCAGCTCCGCCTTGTGGCTCCCGTAGATCTCCTCGACCCCGAGCTGCGATGCCCGCTCGACGATCGCATTCTGCTCGTTGGTCTAGCTCGTCCACGTATAGGTCCGGGTGAACACCGGGTACTTGTATATGTGCGTCCCCGGCGGCGCGAAATACCAGCCGACGCCAAGCGAGTTCGGCGACACACCGCCGACAATATTATTGACCCGGATTCCGACATTGCCGGGGAGCACGCGCGCGAAACTGCTCGTCCAGAGGACGACCAGCGCGATCGCGACCGGAACGATCCACTTGGCCCGGCCAAGCCGGATGTGGCGGCCGTTCAATGCCGAGCCGAACTTGTAGGCCGGCGACGTTTCGTCCGGTGGTGTCGCCAAGTAGCTCATTAATTTCCCCTCCCGCTTTACAAAAAAAAGGGGCCAGAGCGCGTTGCTCCGGCCCCCCTGTAGTCAAGTCCGTGTCAGGCCCACTTGGCCACGCCGCCGTGGCGCGAGCACGAGCCGGTGCGCTGCTTCGAGTGGCTGTAGAAACCGTCCTTGCAGCGCGCGATGGCGCCGGCCGGGTTCTTGTCGTCGGCGCCAGGCGCGGCAGCCTTGAGCGCCGGCTTGGCCACCGCGACCGGCTTGGCAACGGCAACGGTCCTGGAGACAGTGGCGGTCTTGCACACGGTCTTGGTGGCATTGCCCGCCTTGGCGCAGTCATAGTTGCGCGTGGTGGTCGCGGTAGTGACTTGCTTGACGACCGGCTTGGCCGGGGTCGCGGCGGTCTGGCACGCGGTTTTGTTCTTGTTGCCGCCGAGGCGGCAATCATAGTTGCGTTCGGTCTTGGTGACGGTCCTGGTGACGGTCTTGGTCGCGACCTTGGTCGGAGCAGCGGGCCTGGCAGCGGCCTTGGCGGCCACCATCGGCTTGGCGGCGACCTTGGGTGCCGCTTTCGCAGCGGTCTTGCACTCGGCCTTGGTGGCATTGCCGGCCTTGGTGCAGTCATAGTTGCGGGCGCTGGCCGGCGTCGCGGCGAGGCCGGCGGCGCCCAACGTCATCATGGCGGCTAGAAACAAGCGGTTCATCGACACTCTCCCTCGAACGCGAGGCGCAGTTGATTCGGCACGGCGCGTCAACACCCCATCGAAAGCGACAGGCGGGGCGATTATCTCGCGGATTGCGACCCGGAGCAATGGCGCTTTTGGGGAATGAAAAGGGGCCGGAGAATTGCTTCCCCGGCCCCGATTTTTCCGTTCGCGAGAAGGTGCGCTACTTATGCGCCCATCATCTCGGACGTGTCGACCTTGACGCCTGGGCCCATCGTCGAGCTGAGCGCGACCTTCTGGAGGTACTTGCCCTTAGCGCCGCTCGGCTTGGCCTTGACGATGGCGTCGACGAAGGCATCGAAGTTCGCCTTGAGGTCGGCCGCGGGGAAGCTCGCCTTGCCGATCCCGGCATGGATGATCCCGGCCTTTTCGACGCGGAACTCGACCTGGCCCGACTTGGCGTCGGTGACTGCCTTCTTGACGTCCATCGTGACCGTACCGAGCTTCGGGTTCGGCATCAGGCCCTTCGGCCCGAGCACTTTACCCAGACGCCCGACGACACCCATCATATCGGGGGTCGCGATGACGCGGTCGAAATCGATCTTGCCGCCCTGGATCGCTTCCATCAGATCCTCGGCGCCGACCACTTCGGCGCCCGCCGCGGTGGCTTCGTCGGCCTTGGCGCCGCGCGCGAACACCGCCACGCGGACGTCCTTGCCGGTACCCTTGGGCAGGTTGACGACGCCGCGCACCATCTGGTCGGCGTGGCGCGGGTCGACGCCCAGGTTGATCGCGACTTCGAGCGTCTCGTCGAACTTGGTCGACGCCAGGCTCTTGAGCAGGCCGATGGCATCATCGACATTGTACAGCTTCATCGGCTCGACCTTGCCGTCGAGGTTCTTCTGCTTCTTGGTGATCTTGGTCATGCGCTTAACCCTCCACGACCTGGAGGCCCATCGCGCGAGCGGAGCCTTCGATGATTTTGGTGGCTGCCTCAAGATCGTTGGCATTGAGGTCGGCCATCTTCGCGGTCGCGATTTCGGCCAGCTGCGAACGACGAATCGTGCCGGCGGAAATCTTTCCGGGCTCTTTCGAGCCAGCCTTCAGCTTGGCGGCCTTCTTGAGCAGGAAGCTCGCCGGCGGGGTCTTGGTGGCGAACGAAAAGCTGCGATCGGCGAAGACGGTGATGACCGTCGGGATCGGCATGCCCTTTTCCAATTCCTGCGTGGCGGCGTTGAACGCCTTGCAGAACTCCATGATGTTGAC
>JBKJMA010000051.1:0-8472 GCA_046596505.1 Sphingomicrobium sp. | reverse complement strand
ACCGCCGACGAGAGCGAGGAAGCGGCGTCCAAGCTGCTGACGTCGATCAAGGCATCGGGCGGGGACATGCCGCCGACGCTGTGCGGCGGGCGGCTGGCGGTCGACCAGACGCAGCGGCTGATCCGCATCGACGGGCACCCGATCGGGATCACCGAGATGGAATATCGCGTGCTCGAACTGCTCGCCTATGCGCGTAACAATGTCGTGACGCGGACGATGTTGCTCAAGCATCTCTATCGCCGCGTCGATGACCAGCCGCAGCCCAAGATCATCGACGTGTTTATTTCCAAGCTGCGCAAGAAGTTGCGAATGGCGTCGAACGGGGCCGAGTTCATCGAGACGATCCCCCAGCGCGGGTGGATCCTGCGCGATATCTAGGCCAGCGCGGCCGCTTAACAATATATTAGCCGGGGCGCCGTTAACGTCCCGCGTATGATCCACTTCCTGCCCGACTCGTTCGAGACCGAGACCGCTTCGCCTTACAAGGAGGCGGTGGCGCGGCTGGCGAGTGTCCGCACCGCGCTGGGCGTGGCTGAGCAGGTTGCCGGGATGGCGCCGGGCGATCCCCCCGCGCCGGTCGTGCCGACGGCGTGGCCCGAAGCGAGCGACGCGCGGCGGCGGTGCTTCGACACGCGTTCGATCGCGGCGGCGCAGGCAGCGGTAGCGGGGCTAGAGATGCTTGCGGCGCAACGCGACGCGGGGACGGCGGCGCACCCCAAATCGGTCGAACGGCTGGCGCTGGTGCTACGCTCCGAACTCGCCGATCTGGACAAACTGTTCAGCCTCTAGGCAGCTGATCGTCCAAGGCCGGAGCGCACCGCGCTTCACGGGAGGGCGTCGATCAGCCGCTCACGAATGCGCGGGTCCGAGCTCTTTGGGGGTGTCCGGATCGGCGCCCCATTCAGTCCAGCTGCCATCGTAGATCCTGGCATTGTCGTTGCCGAGCAGTTGCGCCGCGAACAGCAGCGAAGTGGCGGTGACGCCCGAGCCGCAGCTGGCGACGAACGGCTGTGCGGGATCGATTCCGGCGGCGGCGAAGGCTGCGCGCAGTTCGTCGACCGGCTTTAAGGTTCCGTCGGGCTGATAGAGATCGGCGAACGGCAGGTTGCAGGCGCCGGGGATGTGACCGTCGGCGATCCCGGGGCGCGGGTCGCTCGACTGGCCGGTGAAGCGAGCGGCATCGCGGGCGTCGAGCAGCGGGGCGTCGAGCCCGGCGAGGATGTCGGCCTTGCTGACCTTGCGGCTATGGTCGGGGCGCGCTGCGAACGAGGCGTCGCGGGCGGGGGCGGGGCCGCTTTCGACGGCACGGGCTTCGGCGAGCCATTTGCCAAGCCCGCCGTCGAGCACCGCGACATGGGCCGCGCCGTGTTGGCGAAGCAGCCACCAGCCGCGCGTCGCGCTGCGCAGCGGGCTGTGGTCATAGACGATGATGCGATCACCGCTGCCGACGCCGAGCCGTTCCATCGCGGCGGCGAAGTCAGCGCCCTTCAGCGCGGGAAGGTCGAGGAAGCGCCCCCCGGGGATGTGCTGGTGCTCAAAGTCGGCGCGCATGTCACCGGGCTTGCCGGGGGGCGCGAGGCTGGCGTCGAGGATGACGAGGTCGGGCGCGCCAAGCTCGTCGGCGAGCATGGCGGTGGTGACGAGATCGCGCATCAGCCTCTCCCACGGTACGGCGCAACGCCTTGGTCGGGCACCCACAGGCCCTCGGGCGGCACACCGGTTTGCCAAAAGACGTCGATCGGGATTCCGCCGCGCGGGTACCAGTATCCGCCGATGCGCAGCCACGCCGGAGTCATTTCCTCCGCGAGGCGCTGGCCGATACCGACGGTGACATCCTCGTGAAAACCGGCGTGATTGCGGAAACTGCCGAGGAACAGCTTGAGGCTCTTCGATTCGACGATCGTCTGGCCGGGCGCATAGTCGATCACGAGGTGGGCGAAATCGGGCTGGCCGGTGACCGGGCAGAGCGAGGTGAATTCGGGCGCGGCGAAGCGCACGAGGAAGAGCGCTCCGGCCCGCGGGTTGGGGACATAGTCGAGCACCGCCTCTTGCGGCGAGGCGGGGAGCTTGCTCGGCTGGCCAAGGTAGAGCGGATCGGCCATCAGCGGATGCCCGCTTCGCGCGGCGGCAGGGTGCCGTCGCCGGTGTCGCGCAGCGGGGCGCCGCCGTCGGACCTCGTCTTGAAATAGAGCAGCCCGATTGCGCCGGCGAACAGGATGAGGCCGAGCGGAACGGCGAGCGGGAAGTCGGTCACCACCGCGAGCGGCGCATCGCTGCGCGTGGCGGCGACAATGCCCGCGAAGGCGACCCCGAACAGGCTTTCACCGACGATCAGCCCGGTCGCCATGAGCACGCCGATCCGTTCGGCAAATTCGGGGTTGGGGCTGGTCCGCGCCCAGCGGTTGTAAGCCCAGCCGATGACCGCGCCGACCGGGATCAGCAGGGTGATCGCCATCGGCAGGTAAATGCCCATGCCCACCGCGAGCGGGGGAAGCGAATATTTGCCGTTGCGCTTGAGCAGTTCGTCGACGATCACGACCATCACCCCAATCGCGACGCCGAGGCCGACGAGGTTCCAGTCGAGGCTGTTGCCGAGCACGCCTTGCGCAATGCTCGAGATGAGCGCGGCCTGCGGCGCGGCGAGCGCGTTGGGGCCGGCGCCGGGCGCGCCCTGGAAGCCGAAGGCGGTGTTGAGGACGTTGAGAATCGGCGGGATGACGGCGGCGCCGAACAGGACGCCGATGATCAACGCGACCTGCTGCTTCCACGGGGTGGCGCCGACCAGCTGGCCGGTCTTGAGATCCTGGAGATTGTCGTTGGAGATGGTCGCGACACCGAACACGATGGCGGTCACGAACAGCGCAAAGGCGATCAGCGGCTTTGCCGATTCGGGCGGGAGGTTGTGGCCGAACAGCGCGGCGAGGATCAGCGAAATGCCGAGCACGGCGAGAATGCCGACCCCCGAGATCGGGCTGTTCGACGCGCCGATCAGCCCGGCCATATAACCGCACACCGCGGCAATGACGACGCCGGCGGCGAGGATATAGGCGATCGTGACCCCGATTGTCAGGCCGGGCGCAGCGGCGATCGGACCAGAACTGGCGAAGGCGGCAAGCAGCAACGCGATCGGGATCATCGAGAGGAGGATAGTGCCGCCGACGATCGCGATCGGCAGGTCGCGCTCGGTAATGTCGAGCGAGGCGTTGCCGTCAGCTTGGCGAGCGCGGCTCGCGGCGATCGCCGAACGGATGCCGCCGATGATCGGGCCGATGATCTTGAGCAGCGTCCAGATCGCGGCGACGCCGATCGTGCCGGCGCCGACAAAGCGGACCTTGGATTTGAAGATGGTGCCGACGAACGCGCCCAGATCGGCGGTGTTGGTGGCGAGCCCGGCGGCGGTGAGCATGGGCACGAGCACGCCCCAGCTGATCACGAGCCCGACCAGCATCGCGACGCCGACGGCGATACCGACGAGGTGGCCGACGCCGATGAGGGCCATCGACATGCTCGCCGAGACGGTCGTCGCGCCGGCGCCGAAACGGAAGGTCTTGGATGCCTCGGCCGAGACGAAGCCCATGAAGGTGAGCAGCTGGTACAGCGCGGAGGCGATCGACGCCCAGACGATCATCAGCAGGCCGCGGCGATTCTCCTCCGCGCCGCCTTCGCCGGTGCCGACCTTGAGCACCTCGGCCGCCGCGACGCCTTCGGGATAAGGCAGGTCGGAGCCGGTGACGAGCGCGCGGCGCAGCGGCACCGAATACATCACGCCGAGGATCCCACCGACCGCGATCACCGCGGTCGACAGCCAGAACGGAAACCCGGTCCACCAGCCGACCATGATCAGCCCGGGCAGGACGAAGATGATCGCCGACAGCGTGCCAGCCGACGAGGCGATCGTCTGGACGATGTTATTCTCCTGGATCGTCGCGTTGGAGAAATTGCGCAGGATCGCCATCGAAATGACCGCGGCAGGGATCGAGGTGGCGAAGGTGATGCCGATCTTGAGCCCGAGATAGACGTTGGCGGCGGTCAGGAGGACGGTCAGGATCGCGCCGAGGATGATGCCGCGGATGGTCAGTTCGGCGGGCGACGGGAAGGCCGAAGGCGATGATGCGGTGGTGGCCATGCGGGCTCCTGTTCGGTCGTGAAGGCCGCGCGAGCGGTCCGGTCGGGCGAAAGGTTAGGCTAAAGTGAGCCTGCCGCGCAAATTTGATGCTTGTACGCGCAGGCTTTGACTCAATCCCAACCCGTCTCGAGAAAACGCGTGGCGAACGCACAATGCAGCGCGACGCCCCGGGCCAGCGCGGCCTCGTCGACCAGCATCTTCGAATTGTGGATCGGCGCCCGGGTGGCGGCGTCGCCGTCGGGCGGGGCGACGCCGAGGATGGCCATCGCGCCGGGCACCTTGTGGAGGACGTAGGCAAAATCCTCGCCGCCCATGATTGGCGCGGGGATGTCGTGGTAGGCGTCGGCGCCGAACAATTGCGCGGCGCAGGCCTTCACCAGCGCGACCGCGCGCGGGTCATTGATCGTCGCGGGATAGCCGGGCTCGATGTCGATTTCGGCGGTGCAGTCGTGCGCCGCGGCGATCCCGCCGACTATCCGCTCGAACGCGGCACGGCTCGCGCTGCGGCGTTCGTCCGAGAGGGTGCGCAACGTCCCGCCGATGGTCACACGGTCGGGGATGACATTGTGGGTGCGGCCGGCGTTGATCTGGGTGATCGACAAGATCGCGGGGTCGGTGAAGGTCGTGCGCCGGGCGATGTGGGTTTGCAGCGCGAGCACCGCTTCGCACGCCACGGGAATCGGATCGCGGGCGTCGTGCGGCATCGCCGCGTGGCCGCCCTTGCCGATGATCGTCGCGGCGAGCTTGTCGGTCGCCGCCAGCAGCGCGCCGTCGCGGCAGGCGATCGTGCCGCCGGGCACGTTGGGGAAGATGTGCATCGCGAAGGCGGCGTCGGGGGTGGGGCCGTCGAGCAGTCCTTCCTCGATCATGTGGCGCGCGCCGGCCAATCCCTCCTCGCCCGGCTGGAACATGAACAGGATGGTACCGGCGAACTCGTCGCGCCGCTCACACAGGATCTTCGCGGCACCGGCGAGCATGGCGGAATGGGTATCGTGGCCGCAGGCGTGCATATGGTCGGTGACGGCGGAGGCGAAATCGAGCCCGGTTTCTTCATGGATCGGGAGTGCGTCCATGTCCCCGCGCAGGAGGACGGTGCGCGCCGGACCGTCGGGTGCCTTGCGACCGTCGAGCCGGGCGATGAAGCCCGACGTGCGCTGACTGTCGCGGATATCGAGCGGGAGGCCGGCCAGCGCGGCTTTTAGTTTCGCCGTGGTGCGGTGGCAGTCGAGCCCGAGCTCGGGGTCGGCGTGAATTGCGCGGCGCAGCGCGATGGTCGTTTCGTGCGTGGCTTGCGCAGCGGCGGTCCAGTCGGTCGGTCTTATGGTCATACGCGCCAAGGTGCGGCGGTCAGGCGCGCGACGCAAGCCTGTTCGGACGGGCCGTCGGGGTCACGGCGCGGCGCGGCCGCTCGACTTGGGCGATCTGCTCATAATGCGCCATGAGTTCCCAGAAATGCTGGTCCATGGTGCGCACCCGCGCGGCGTCTCGCGCGCCTCGGCTGAAGGCGCCGGGCGCGTCATAGAAGCGGGTGATCGAGTCGCGCAGCGAAGTCTCGTTGGCCGCGTTGTAGGCGAGGCCGGCACCGGCGCCGAGCTGGTCGAACGCGCCGCCGACATTGGGGACGATGATCGGCAGCCCGCTGGCGCGCGCCTCGCTTGCGACAAGGCAGAAGGTCTCACTTTCGCAGCCGTGGACCAGCGCGTCGGCACTGGCGAGCAGGGTCGCGAGTTCATGGCGGTCGGCGGTCGGCGCCGCGACGACGATGTGCGACGAACCGGCGGCGTGTTCCTCCAGCTTCGCGCGCTGCTTGCCGTTGCCGACGAGCAAAAGTCCGACCGGACGCGACCGACCCGCTTCGGCGACTGCGCGGATGACCATCGGCCAACGCTTCTCTCCGGCGAAGCGGCCTACCCCGACTAGGATCAGTCCGTCTTCGGGGAGCATCAATCGGTCGAGCAGGTCACGGCGCATCGAAACGCTGGCATGCGCTGGGCGAAATATTCCGGGTTCCACGCCGAGTGCGACGGTCTTGACCTTTTTCAACCCGCCTGCGGTCAGGCGTCGCGACAGGCTGACGCCCGGGCTGACGATCACGTCGAATGCCTCATCGAGGCTGCGAAGATGTTGCCAGAAGGGGTTGAACAGACGATCGATGCGATCACGGCTGGCGACGCCGCCGAGCCAGCGATAGGCATAGGACGACATCGGGTCAGCGTGCATCACGAGCGCACGCGGGGCGGAACCTTGCCATTGGGCGACCTTGGTCGCGCTTGACCAAGGCGACGAGGCTTCGACGAAATCGGGACGCCATGCGTCGAGCGCGTCGTGCAGCGCCTCGCGGTCGTCGAAGAAATGATAGCGGCGGTCGAACGGCAACGCCGGCTGGGCGATGGTCACGAGGATCGCGCCCGGGCCGCGTTCAACAACTGAGTTCTCGGTGCCGGGCGCGATCACGATGATCTCGTGGCCAAGCGCCGGTAGCGCCTTCATCTTGCGATCGATGTAGGTTCGGACACCACCCCCATGGGGCGTGTAAAAGGCACAAACATCGACGATCCGCATCACGCGGCCTTACGCGCTTATGGCGATGAACGAAAGATGAGCGTTAAATCTGCACGTTTTCGGGTAGGCGCCATGGTCGCGACAGCCTATCTAGCGATGATGTCCACGCGCATGCTGCTCGCCTCGATCCACGACGTCGGCCCGCGCAGCGAAAGCGCGTTCGATGCGCTGCACGCCCGGTTCGCCGAGTTGGGGGTGGACCGGCCGGCCCTGCTGGTCGTGCCTGATCATTGGGGCGAAGCGCCGATCCGGCCAGGCACGCGATTTGCGACGCGGTTGCGCAGTTTGGCCGAGGAGGGTCACGAGATCTTCCTGCACGGCTGGTTCCACCGCGACACCGGTACGCACTTCGGCGTGGCGAACTTCAAGGCGAAGCACATGACGGCCGGGGAGGGGGAATTCCTCGGGCTTGGCGCGATCGAGGCGGAGCGCCGGATCCGCGATGGGCGCGCGCTGCTCGAGGATATTATCGGGCGCGCGGTGACCGGGTTCGTCGCACCGGCGTGGTTGTATGGCGAGGGCGCGCATGCCGCGCTGAGGGCGACAGGAATTGCGTTGGCCGAAGATCATTGGCGGGTGTGGAACCCGGTCACCGGAGCGGTGCTTGCGAAAAGCCCGGTGATCACCTGGGCGAGCCGGACGAGGATACGGCGATGGTCGTCGCTGGCGGTCGCGGCGGCGGCACGGGCGGTGCCACTGCCGAAAGTCATGCGGTTGGCGGTCCATCCGGGCGACGCGACCTCGCCGGCACTGTTGGCGAGCATTTCGGCGACATTGGCTTCGATGCTGAAGACGCATCGGCCGGCGCTCTACGCCGAGCTCCAAACATAAAAAAAGGGCCGCCGAAGCGACCCTTATCTTGAGCTTTGTGAGATTGATCAGGCGGCGAGCGCCTCGTCCTCGTCATCGCCCATCATCGGACCCGAGTCCTGGCCCTTGGCCGAGACGTCGCGGTCGACGAATTCGATGATCGCGATCTGGGCTGAATCCGAAAGGCGGATGCCGGCCTTGACGACGCGGACATAGCCACCCTGACGGTCGGCGTAGCGCGCGGCGAGGACGTCGAACAACTTGGTCAACTGCGTGTCGTCCATCAGCCGCGACTGGGCGAGGCGGCGGTTCGACAACCCGCCCTTCTTGGCCAGCGTGATCAGCTTCTCAATGTAGGGGCGAAGCTCCTTCGCCTTGGCGGTGGTGGTGGTAATCTGCTCATGCTTGATCAGCGCGGCCGACATATTGCGGAACAGCGCGGTGCGGTGCGCTGACGTGCGCTGCAATTTGCGATGGGCGTTACGGTGACGCATGGTCGTTTCCTTTGTTCGTCGGGGGTCCGTATCAGGTAACCCCAGCCAGGCGGGCTTTGGGAGCCACCGTTGTCCCTGAATTCGGTGTTGGTTGCGGGAGTAGGATTTGAACCTACGACCTTCAGGTTATGAGCCTGACGAGCTACCGGGCTGCTCCATCCCGCGCCACCAACATAAGCTGGGTCGGAAGTCCGACACGCTTCATGCGTGTTGGACTGTGAACCAGCCAAAACAGAAAAGCCGCCACTCGGGGCAACCCCGGCAGCGGCTTTTCTAACGTTGCGAATGGGTTCTTGACGTGTTGCACTGGCTTCAAAGCCTGGCGGCGACCTACTCTTCCGCAGCTTAAGCTGAAGTACCATTGGCGCAGTCTGGTTTCACGGCCGAGTTCGGGATGGGATCGGGTGGGTCACAGACGCTATGGCCACCAAGCTATGGGGCCAGCGTAACATCAAGTTCTAGAAATCGAACGACCATTAT
>JBKJMA010000225.1:0-2835 GCA_046596505.1 Sphingomicrobium sp. | reverse complement strand
AACCCAATTGGTATGAACAGCATATCCTGCGGCGGCCGAGCGCCGAGTGGCCCGAGCCGGTCGAGCGGGCCGGCGCCAGGCTCAACCGCCGCTTCTATGTCACGATGCAGGGGCCGAGCGAAATGGGGGCGAGCGGACGGCTGGTGGACTGGGACCGCTTCGCCGACCTCAAGCGGATCACAGTGCCGACGCTGGTGGTGTCCGGCGCCCATGACACAATGGACCCGGCCTATATGGCGCGGATGGCGAAGCAATTGCCGCGCGGCGAACTGCTCGCGACGAACGGCGGTCATATGGCAATGTACGACGACCAGCCGCGCTATTTCGCGGGCCTCACCCGCTTCATGCGGAAGATGAACCAGACTTTTTCGCGCGGGCCTTCGCACGGAAGCGTGCCGCCCAACCGTTGAGGCCTTTCTGCTCGGCCCGGGCGATTCCTAGCGCGTCCGGCTCGACGTCTTTCGTCACGACGCTGCCCGCGCCGACGATCGCGCCCGCGCCGATCGTCACCGGGGCGACCAGCGCGCTGTTCGAACCGATGAACGCGCCATCGCCGATCACCGTGCGGTATTTGAAAAAGCCGTCGTAATTGCAGGTGATCGTGCCCGCGCCGATGTTCGCCTTTGCCCCGGCGTCGGCATCGCCAAGATAGGTCAGGTGATTGGCCTTGGCGCCGGGGCCGAGGCGCGCTTTCTTCATCTCGACGAAATTGCCGATCTTCGAGCCTTCCTCCATCACCGCGCCGGGGCGGAGGCGGGCGAACGGGCCGACTTCGCAGCCCGGGCCGACCGATGCGCCCTCGATGTGGCTGAAGGCGTGGATGATCGCGCCGTCGGCGATGGTCACGCCGGGGCCGAAGAAAACGTGGGGCTCGATCGTCACGTCGCGGCCGATAACGGTGTCGGCGGCGAACCAGACGCTGGCAGGGTCGATGAGCGATACTCCCGCCGCCATCACGTGCATCCGGCGACGCTGCTGCCATTGCCCTTCGGCGGCGGCGAGTTCGGCGCGGCTGTTGATCCCGATCGCCTCGATCGCCGCGCCCTCGACCGCGACGGCGGTACGTCCGTCGGCGGCCGCGACCATGACGAGGTCGGGGAGGTAATATTCGCCTGCCGCGTTGTCGTGGCCGATTTGGGGCAGCCAGCGGCGCAAGTCCGCGGCGGCGAGCGCCATCATTCCGCTGTTGCACAGCCGGACTGCTCGCTCGGCCTCGGTGGCGTCCTTATACTCGACCATCTTCGCGACAAGATCGCCGTGGCCGAGGATCACGCGGCCATAGGCGCCGGGATCGACGGGCGTATGCGCGAGGACGACGATGCCGGGGGAGTCGGGGGCGGCCAACCGGGACAACATCGCGCGAAGAGTCCCGGCTTCAACGAAAGGGGTATCTCCGAATAATATCAGGATGTTACCGTCAAAACTGTCGAGCGCGGGCAAGCCTTGCGCGACGGCGTGGGCGGTGCCGAGTTGCTCGCCTTGGACCGCAATCGTCGCGCCGCGCGCCGCGACGATTGCCTCGACCTGCTCGCGGCCCTTGCCGACGACGAGAACTTCACGCGCCGGCCACAGTTCGGACACGGTGTCGAACAGGTGGAGCAGCATCGCCTTGCCGGCAATCGGGTGAAGTACCTTGTGCGTATCGGACCGCATTCGCGTGCCCTGCCCGGCGGCGAGGATGATCACGGCGAGCGGCAAGTCAGGGTCGGTCATACGCCCGGCTTTGCCATGCCGTCACGCGGCGCGCCAGTGGGCCGCCCGTGATGCGAGCGGCCCGGTACGTCTCAGCTTTTGGTCGGCGGAGTCTTGGGCGGAGTCGCCCGTTTGCGCGCCGAAGCACCGCCACGGCGAGTCTTCGCGGTCGAGGAGCGCTTGGCGGTGGCCGAACGCGGCTTGGGGCCGGGCTTCGACGCCGCCGGGGTGGAGCTCGCTGCCGCAGCGGTCGCGGCGCGCGGCTTCGGCCCGGGCTTGAGGCGGGTGGTCTTTGTTGCCGCCTTTGCGCGCGGTTTGCGGGTCGTCGTCTTGCTGGCCGATGTCGAAGCGCGCGCGCTAGGTGCCGCTTTCGGCTTGGCGCTGCTCGCTGCGGCGGTGAATTCGTCGCTCCACTTGCCCGACATCACCCGCTGGGCTGCGTCGGCGACCGCTTCGGCGATCAGCGTGCCGAGCTTCGACGCACTCGTCATCATCGCGGTCGCCGCGCTCGACGCGCTGTCGGCGGCGTCCATCCCGGCGTCGCGAATTTTGCGCCGTGCGCCCGGTGAAGCAGCCAGCGCCGCCGCTGCCGCGGTCAGCGCCGCCGCAAGCATTTCGCGGCTCAGAGCGGCTTTCGCCAGCTTGTCGATCGTGGTTCCGCTACCGCTGCTGGTGGAACCCGATTTCCCACTCGAACCGCGCGTTGTCGATTTGGCCATGCGTACCTCCCATCAAGTCGTCGAAGGCAAGACGGTCCACCGGCGAAACGGTTCCGTCAAGCGCAAGTTACGCGCACCATTCAAAGGCCTGGAATAGTTAAGGGAGCTGCCACCTGAGTGACAGCCCCCTCGACATGGTCAGCGGCCGGAAGATCCAGCCCGGAAGACCTCGTGCGGAGTGTTAGCCCCGCATCTCCCGAACGAACGAACCCGACCCCTTAGCTGAACCATGAGACATCGGATCACCTCCTTTCGCTGCGTTGAAACTAGACACAAGATGAGGTGAAACGCGGTACACTTCAAGACTTGAAAATAACCAAATTCTGGTCATGATCTTGCGCTGGTTTTTCGAGCTGGCGCGGACGTGCATCGCGCACTCAAAGGACACTCGCCAAACTGGCGTTCAGCCGACCAGCTTCTCGAC
>JBKJMA010000274.1:0-6864 GCA_046596505.1 Sphingomicrobium sp. | reverse complement strand
CATAGTGCCGCGAAGCTCGGGTCCGAGGAGGCGGGGCGCTTTTCGGGTTCGAGGTCGTCGAAGCGCACCCGGATCGGGATCGCGACGCCTTCGCCGCAAACGATGCATTCGCGATTGCGCAGCGCCGGAATGGCGTCGAGGAAGCCGCGCGCGCCTTCGGGCATCGCCGCGCGGACGCACGCCTGATCGCGCTCATTGTTGAGGCGCATCGCGATGATCGTGCCGCACTGCGACAGCACGCCTTCGGCCAGATCGGACGGGCGCTGGGTGATCAGGCCCAATGACACGCCATATTTGCGGCCTTCCTTGGCGATTCGCTCGAGGATCTTGCGCACCGCCTGGCCCTTGGCGCTGTCGTCCTTGGGGACGTAGCGATGCGCTTCCTCGCAGACGAGCAGGATCGGGCGCTGCGCCTCGGTCCGCGACCAGATGGCATAATCGAACACCATGCGGGCAAGCACCGACACCACCACCGAAGTGACTTCGGACGGCACCCCCGACACGTCGACGATCGAAATCGGCCGGCCGTGGCTGGGCAGGCGGAACAGCTTGGCAAGGAACGGCGGCATGGTGTCCGTCACCAGCATGCCCGAGAACATGAAGCTGTAGCGCGGATCGGCCTTCAGCTCGTCGAGCTTGGTCTTCAAGCGCTGGTAGGGCAGCGTATCGCCCGCCCGGTCGAGCTTGCCCATCTCGTTGACGAGGATCGTGTTGAGGTCCGACAGCAGGTAGGGGATCGGAGAGTCGACCGTGATCCGCCCATATTGCTCGGCCTGCTTGCCCTTCATCCGCGAGGCGAGGAGGCATTTGGCGAGGATGTCGGCGTCGCGCTGGCGCTCGCCGCCATCGGTCGTCAACAGCACTTCGCAATGTTCTTCGAAGTTGAGCAGCCAGTAAGGCAGTTGCAGATTGTCGGCATTGAACAGCTCACCGCAATCCTTGAACGCCGCTGAATATTCTCCGTGCGGATCGATCATCACGATGTGGCCCTCCGGCGACAGCTGCGAGATGCGATGAAGGATCAGCGCCACCGAAGTCGACTTGCCGGTGCCGGTCGAGCCGAGAATGGCGAAATGCTTGGACAGCATCGGGTCGACATAGAGTGCGCCGCGAATATCATCGGTCGGATAGACGGTGCCGATTTCGATGTGCGGGCTGTCGTCGGCGGCAAAGATGCCGTGCATGTCGCGGGTTGAGACCGGATACACGCCATCGCCGGGAATCGGGTAGCGGGTCACGCCGCGGCGGAAGTTGACCAATTGGCCGTCGGGCCCTTCCTGTCCTTCACCGAGGAAATCGACATGCGCGGTGACCTTTCCGACCTCGCCGGAGCGGAGCGTGCGGACATTGGCGATCAGCCACGACTTGGCGACCTTCATCTTGACCTGGCTGCCGACCTGGCCCGACATTGCCAGCGACAGATCTGGATTGGTGCTTAGCGTGGCAAGCGCGGCGGCGCTCATCTCGACTTGCGAGCCCGAGCCGGCAATCTCCATGACATGACCGATCTCTGCCTGTGGCTCGACCGCGGCCTGCGCCGTCGGGGTCGGATGGGGCTCACCCTCGCCATAGGCACTCATCTCGTCGAGAAACTGCTTGAGGCTCGAATTATCATCCATGGCGACGCTCGTCCCAACAATAACGGTGCAGCGTCCCGGATAGGCAATCGAAGTTAATATAGAGTTAGGCGCGCCGTCGACCGAGGCCGCTTCAGGATCGGCGGCGGAACAGTGCCGCAGCGGCCCAACCAAGGCCGAGCGACAGCAAAACGGCGGCGACACCATAGACGAAGGCGTGGCGGCGGGCGACGAGCGCGATGTACCGCTCGAACCCCGACTTGCCGATGTGGACGTCACGCGTGGCAGCGGCGAGCACCCGGCCGCGGTCGATGAGGAAAGTTTCGGCGGTATAGGTGCCGACCGGCACTTGGCTCGGGATCGAGATCGCCGCGCGGTACAGCACGCCGCCACTGATCTCTACGCCGTGGGGATTTTCGGCGAACAGCCCCTCGCGGCGGCGCAGGTCGAGTAGGCCGGCCTCAAACCGTCGGTTCTTCTCGGGCAGCACGCCACCGCCCGGTGACAATTGGAGGTTGCGCAGACCGAGCTCGTAAATTGACGCGGTCCGGTCGTCGACCAGGCTGCGGATCGGTTTCGACGAGGCGACCGAATAGAAGCTGGGCGCGGAGCGAAACCTGCTCGAATCCGCGTTCATCCAGATCAGGCCAGCGACTTTCTGCTTCTCGCGCAGCAGGATCGGCTGGTCGGGGCCGCGCAGGACGACGACGACCTCCGCCGGCCGCTCCGGAATCCGGCCGTCGGGGTAGAGGATCGCGCCGAACAGCAATAATTGCGCCCCGGTGAAGCTGTAACGGATCTGAACTTCGCGCGCCGAAACGTCGGGGACGAGTTCGGGCTTGGTCGCGGCCGGGAGCGACACCGCCGCCGCGACCAGCAACAGGGCGAGCCGCGTCCTCACAACAGCTCGACGGTGAAGATTTCGTCGGGCTGCCACGCGAGGCCAAGCGCCATGCGCAGCGCGACCAGCAGGATGATGATCGCCAGCGCGAGCCGGAGGAGGTCGGGCTTCAGCCGAGTTGCGAGCTGAGCGCCATATTGTGCGCCGATCACGCCGCCGACGAGCAGCAGCCCGGCAAGGACGATATCGACCGCGCCGCTGGTCAGCGCCTGGATCAGCGTCGTCGCTGCGCTGACCGCGAGGATCATCACGAGGCTCGTCCCGATGACCACCCGCGCCGCCATGCCGAGCAGGTAGATCATCGCGGGAACGAGGATGAAGCCGCCGCCAACTCCGAGCAGGACGGTCAGCGCGCCCGCGGCGAAACCCAGCGCGGCCGGGGCGAGCGGGGAGATGTAAAGCCCCGACGCATAAAAGCGCGATCGCAGCGGCAGGCTGGCAACCCAGCGGTTGTGGCGCCGCTGGACCTTGACCTCGGCGCGCTTGAGCCAGCCGAGCGCGAACATTGCGTCCTTGAGCATCAGCACGCCGATCCCGCCGAGCAGCACGACATAAAGAAAGCCGACGACGACATCGACCTGACCGGTCGTCTGGAGGATGCGGAAGATCGCCGCGCCGGTCAGCGAACCGAACAGCCCGCCGCCGATCATGACGAGGCCCATCTTGAGGTCGACCCCGCCGCGCCGCCAGTGAGCCAAAGCACCCGACACGCTGGCGCCGGTGATCTGGGTCGTGGCCGAGGCGACCGCGACGGTCGGAGGAATGCCGTAGAAGATCAACAGCGGGGTGGTGAGGAAGCCTCCGCCGACCCCGAACAGCCCCGACAACACCCCGACCAGCGCGCCCAGGGCGATGATCAGCAGTGCGTTGACCGACATTCCGGCGATGGGGAGATAGATATGCATGGCGTTGTCCACGACGCTAAGGGTGCGAGGCGGCACTCGCAATGGACGACGCTAGAAATCTCCCGCGATCGTCGCCGACGGACCCGACGAGGGGAACGCCGTTCCGCCAAGACGCTGCCGATAATCGGCGTGGATCCGCATATGATGCTTCATCGAGATCGTCAGGCGCGGACCAGCGTCGAGCCGGTAAAGATGCGGCTGCGCTCCGCCCCACACGCCGAAACCAGCCGACAGGTTCCGCCACAGCGGCCGCGTCAGGGTGAACGCCCCGTCGCCGAAAAGGTCGTGCGACTTGATCCCGACCACCCCCGCCTGAGCATAGGCGTTCAACCGGAACCCCGCCGGCATCGGCCGGTCCCACAGCCCACCTTCGACGAACAGCGCGAAATCATTGCGCCCACCGGCCCGGCCGAAGCGCTGGCGGCGCTCGGCGGTGATCGCGAACGGGACCGACAGCCACGGCCGGAAGCGGACTCCGAGCGCCGCCTCGCCGCCACGCGCGCCCCCCAGCGGCGTGCTGGTGCGCAGGCTCGCGCCAAAGTGCGGATTGACCCAATAGGTCATGCGCGCGCCCGCCTGGCTCCCGCCCAGCGTCGCGCCGCTTGCGGCGAGGCTGTTGGGGCCGAGCAGGTCGCCCGGCTTGCCCCGCATCAGCGCCCAGGTCGACAGTTCGAGCCGCTTGCTCGCTCGCATCAGTGGCGGCGCAAGCGCGTCGGCATCCGGCGGCGAACCATGCCACCCCGGCATCGCGGCCGACGCCAGTTGCACCGGCGGCGACTCCGGCGCAGCGGGCTCGCCAGCGAATGGCAAGCGGCGTGGTTCCGGCATCAGGACGTCGTCCACGAACCGCACGCGCGCTCGGGACTGGCGTGGCTCGGCGCGCGCCGGATAATAATATTCCGGTGGAGCATAGATTATTCTCGGAGCGACGGAGGCAAGCTGCCGCGCTTCTTGCGGATAGACCGGGCGAGGGTCGAATAGGGGCGCGACGCCGATGGGCGCTGGCGGCGACAACGGATCAAGCGGCGCGAACTCGGTCGTCGCGACTGGCGGCAAACCGGCTGGTGTCGCCGCAGGAACGAACGGCGGGACCGTCGCCAGTGCGCTCGTTCCCGGCACCATGCCGAGGCTGATCGCGCGCACCCCCGCCCAGGCGAACACGGCGAGTCCGAGAAAACGCGTCGAAGCGGTCATGCGCCAAGCTCCTTGGGGAAGATATGCCGCGTCTTGTCCCACCGCGGCGGGCCAGCCGCATTGTGCAGCGCAAGCGCGCGGCGGACCGCGAGGATGGCGATGAGGTTGGCGACGAACAGCCGCGGCACCGACATCAGCCCCTGCCACGGGCCATAGGCGGCGGTGGTGAAGCTCGCCCGCATCACCACCCGCCACGCGAGAAGCGCCAGATTGACCTTGAGCAGCAACGCGAGCCGTGGCCCGATCGTGACCGCCAGCGGCGCCCCCATCCCGTGGGCGACCGACAACTGCGCCCACAGCAGCATCGCGCCATAGCCGGCGACCATCAGCAGCGCCGCCAGCGGACCGCTGCGGTCGCGCATCCGCATCCACCGCTCGCCGAGCCCGCCCGACCAGCCGAGCCGCTCCCACCCGGCAAAGGCAATTCCGCCGATCCACCGCGCCTTCTGCCGCACAGCCGCGTCGAGGCTGGCCGGGAAATGACCGCGCGAGGCGACCGCCGCCCGCTCTCCCGGCGCCGCGGGGATCCGCACGAACATTGTCCGCAATCCCATCGCGCCGAGCCGCAACCCGACTTCATAATCCTCGGTCATGCTGTCCGCCGCAAACGGCTGGCCACCGTGCATCGCCGCGAGCCGGTCGAGCGCGCTGCGCTCGATCGAGCAGGCGACTCCAGCCAGCGGAATCGCCGCGCCGACCGCCTCACGTACGACCAGTTCCTTGCCGTGGCTTTCGGCGAACTCGTCGCCGTAATGACCACTGATCCACGGGCTTGCCGGGTCGGGCAGCGGGACGACCGGCAGCTGGATCGCCGCCGCGCGCCCGATAAGCGCCGCGAACAGCATCAGCTCGCACGGGTGGACGACATCCTCGGCATCATGGAGCACGATCGCCAGCGCCCGTGACCCGCGCCGCGCCTCTTCGGCGATCAGCGCGGCGTAGAGGTGGTTTAGGCAATCCGCCTTGGTCGTCGGACCGTGATGGTCGAGCCGGACCGGCGTGACCCGCGCATCCCCGACCGACGCAATCGCGTCGAATGTCGCTGGATCGTTGGCATAATGCCCAACGAACAGGCGATAGTCACCCGGCCCGAACCGCGACAGCGTCTCGCGCAGCATCGGCGCGATCACCGCGCTTTCGTCCCATGCCGGAATGAATACCGCCATCCAGCCACCCTGCGCGCCGGGCGGGAGGGTCCGCGCGAACGCCCGTGGATAGCGACTGTAGATCGCCGCGCCACGCCACAGCCGCCGGCTGAAATAGATCAGGTCGACGAGCAGGTCGTCGAGCGCGAACAGCAGGAACCCGACCGCCGCGAATAGCGCCAGTTCCTCGGCAAGCGCGGTGAGCAGGATTGCGGCGGTCATTCGAGCGCCACCGCGATAGTCGCGTCAAGGCACGCCACGTTCGCGCAAGAAACTACTGTTTTGGGCCGGACTCGGATCACACCCTCCCCTAGGGTAGTCCCGAGCGTCTCAACTTTGTCAGCCCCGATCCGGCCCGGCAATGCCGTAGAGATACTAGGGTCTCAGCTCCGCGCGCCGACACGACAAGGGAACAAGCTGACCCCTTCAGGGCTTTTACTTGCTGGTAACCCCAAAGCGGCTACCACCGGCCAGTCGAAACCCGAAAGGATAGAGCGCGCGATGATCGTGGGTGTTCAGCGTCACTTGCATGCCCGCTCCGCCGCCTTGCTCGGATCGCTCGAGCGCGGCCTGCCGCGCATCATGACCTGGTGGTTCGTGCTGGCGCTCGCTGCGTCGGCGCTGCGCGTCGCGACCAGCCCGCTCGACGGGCGCCCGCCCGAGCTGGCCATGCTCCTGCCCTATTGGCTGCTGACCTGCGTTCCGCTGATCTCGATGGGGCTTGCGCTGCGCTGGTTCGCCAATGCCGACCAACTGCCGCAACCGACCACCCGGCTCGCCGTGGTCGGCAGGTGGCGCACGGTCGATCGGCACGAGGCCCGGAGCAACGCGCTTTACGGCACGACCGGCTTCATGGTTTCCCTATTGGTGGGGATGCTGATCAACGTGCCGGTGCGTGCCGCCGAATATCTCGCCGAGCTGCCGGCGATCAGCGGCCCTGTCCCGCAGTGGCTGAATTCCCTGCAGCTGATGCTGACGCTCGACGTCGTCCTGTTGCCCAGCCTTTACGTCATCGCGTTCGTCGGGGCGCTGCGCCGGGTGCCGTTGTTCCCGCGGCTGCTGGTCGCGATATGGGGCATCGACCTCGCCATGCAGCTTGGCATCGCCCACGCGGTGACAGCGAACGGAGATCTTCCCGCCGA
>JBKJMA010000226.1:0-2652 GCA_046596505.1 Sphingomicrobium sp. | reverse complement strand
ACATATTTGAATGCTTCGGCATCGAGCGCGTGGCTGATCGACTGCGGCTCGGGGATTGCAGCGCCCATCGCTTTTGCACGATCCTCAAACTCGCGGCCGATTCCCTCGCTGTCGATGGTCGCCGGATGGCGGTACCAGGCGAAACCCTCGACCCCGACCTGGGTGATATTGCCGCCGAAACAGCCGTAGCGTTCGAGCAGCGTCGTCTGCGCCCCCGCCCGCGCAGAGGCGAGCGCGGCGGCAAGGCCCCCCGGCCCCGACCCGACCACCAGCACTTCGGTCTCGTGGATCACATCGACGTGGCGCGCGGGCTCGACAATCGATCTCGTCATCGTTGTGTGGTCTGCCAATTGTCAGCGACGGCGTAAGGCGAGTTCGACGGGGCCAGCAGCGGTTTGCCGAGGATGTGGTCGGCGCCTTTTTCGCCGATCATGATCGTCGGTGCGTTGAGGTTGCCGGTGGTGACCGACGGCATCACCGATGAATCGACGATCCGCAGCCGATCGATACCGATCACGCGCAACTCGTGATCGACCACCGCCATCGGATCGTCTCGGCGCCCAATCTTGCAGGTGCACGACGGATGATACGCGCTCTCGACCTTGGCGGCGATGAACGCGTCGATCGCCTCGTCGCTGGTGACGTCGGCGCCCGGCTGGATTTCGCGCCCGCGATACGGCGCGAATGCCGGCTGCTGGAAGATCTCGCGGGTTAGCCGGACGCAGGCGCGCATGTCGACCCAGTCCTCGGGTTGGCTCATGTAGTTGAAGCGGATCACCGGCTTGTCGCGCGGGTCGGTAGAGCGCAGCGTAACGCTCCCCCGGCTATTCGATCGCATCGGCCCGACATGGGCCTGAAAGCCATGTTCGCTGGCCATCGTCGATCCGTCATAAGCGACCGCAAGTGGCAGGAAATGATACTGGATGTCGGGATAGCGGACCCCTGCCCGGCTGCGGATGAAGCCGCAGCTTTCGAAATGATTGGTCGCGCCCAAACCGTCGCGCCGCAGCAGCCAGCGCGCCCCGATCAGCGCCTTGGCGATCGGGTTCATCGACGAATAAAGCGTCACCGGCTTGGTCGCCGCCATCTGGAAATAGAATTCGAGATGATCCTGCAAATTCGCACCGACCCCCGGGCGGTCGGCGACGACGTCGATCCCATGTGCTCGCAGTTCCTCGGCTGGGCCGATGCCCGACAGCTTGAGCAGTTGCGGGTTGTTGATCGGGCCACCGGCTAGGATGACTTCTTTCCCTGCACGCACCGTGCGCGACACACCGCCCCGCTCGTACTTGACGCCGGTCGCGGCGCCGTTCTCGACCAGCAGGCGTGTCGCCAGCGCATGGGTCACCACCGTCACATTGGACCGCTTCATCGCCGGTCGCAGATAGGCATTGGCGGCGCTCCAGCGGACGCCTTGATGGACGGTCATATCCATCCGGCCAAAGCCCTCCTGCTGATAGCCGTTGTAATCGGCGGTCAACGGATAGCCGGCCTCGCGCGCGGCATCGAGCCACGCCTGGTGCAGCGGGTTCTTCAACGAGCCATAGCTGGTATAAAGCGGCCCGTTGCTGCCGCGATACTCGTCGCCCCCTTCCTCGCGCGTTTCGGCCTTGCGGAAATAGGGCAGCACGTCGGCATAGCCCCACCCTCGCGCGCCCTCCTCACGCCACCGTTCGAAGTCGAGCGCATTGCCGCGAACATAGACCAGCCCGTTGATCGACGAGGATCCCCCAAGCACCTTGCCGCGCGGCGTGTGCAGCCGCCGACCGCCGAGCGCCGGCTCGGGTTCGCTTTCATACTGCCAATTATACTTGGCCCGGTTCATCGGGATCGCCAGCGCGCTCGGCATCTGGATGAACACCGAGCGATCCGACCCGCCGAACTCCAGGACGAGCACGCGGTTGATGCCGTCGGCGCTCAGCCGGTCGGCGAGCACGCACCCCGCCGAGCCCGCGCCGACGATGACATAATCATAGTCGGCCGCATGATCAGTAGGGGGCATCGATCCGCTCCATCGCGACATAGACGCTCTTGAGCTGGGTATAATGCTCGATCGCCGCACGACCGTTCTCGCGGCCGAGCCCGGACTGCTTGTTACCGCCGAACGGCAATTCGATCGGCGTGATGTTGTACGTATTGATCCAACACGTTCCCGCTTCGAGCCGCGCTACGACCCGGTGCGCCCGCGTCAGGTCGTTGGTGAACACCCCTGCGGCAAGACCGAACTCGGTCGCGTTCGCGCGCGCCAGAACTTCCTCTTCGTCATCGAAGTCGAGCACCGTCATAACCGGCCCGAAAATTTCCTCGCGGACGATCCCCATCGCGTCGCTGCAGTCGGTGAAGATCGTCGGCGAGACGAAATTTCCGTCCCCGCAGCTCCCGCCGACGAAGCGCTTGCCGCCGGCGAGCAGCTTCGCCCCCTGGCGGACCCCAAGCTCGATATAGCCCAATACTTTCGCCATGTGCGCCGCCGAGATCAGCGCGCCGACCTGCGTTGCCGGATCGAGTGGATCGCCGATGACCATTGCCTCGGTCCGCGCCTTGAGCCGGGCGAGGAACGCGTCGCGCAACTTGCGCTGGACGAACACCCGCGTGCCGTTGGTGCATACTTCACCGGCCGAGTAGAAATTCGCCAGCAGCGCGCCCGACACC
>JBKJMA010000205.1:0-3973 GCA_046596505.1 Sphingomicrobium sp. | reverse complement strand
GACGAGGAACATTTCCAGCCATTTTTGCACCGGCACGTTGGTCGAATTGCCATTGACGGAATTGGCCGTGCAATTGACCACCGCAAGCGAGATCCGTCGTCGGTCGGGCGTCGTTGTCGAGGGGATTTGGCCACCGCCATAACCCTGCCCGGCACTGCACTGTGGCAGGCCATAGCTGGTGAGCGCTTGGGCACCGGTGCCGCTGGCAACACGCGACGCGAGGACTGTCACCCCGTCGACGGCTGTCCCGCGATTGGCGATTTCCCATGCATAGACCTGATATCGGGTCGCCGTCGCGCTAAGCCCGGTATTGTTCCGCCATGTTCCCGCGCCGGTTCCGCCGGTCCAATACGTGCTATTCGCCCGCCTGTAATTGGTGCGGAAATAGGCATCGCGATCCCATACCCCGTCGCCAATCGGCGAGGCACAGGCGCCCGCCGTTCCCGACGCGACGGCATGGCACATGTCGCGCGGGTGGCCGATCGCCGCTGGCGTGACACTCGTGGCGAGCGGAACCGTTGCCGACGTGGGCAAATATTGGCTGGCCGCGGCCACTTCCTGCCAACCGGAATTTTGGAGCTTGCACGCGTTGCCGCCATTGGCATTGCCGGGCCGAACCAGGTCTTTGGCACTGTTGATCGATGCCGAGCAGATGCCGGTGCCGGTACAGCTGACATTGGTGTCGTAAATATCGAACCGGGTGTTCAGTGCGTCGGTGACGGAAACGCTTGCGCCCGGCTTTGTCGAAACTCCCGTAGCAGCAATGCAATCGCCCGGCGGTGTATTCCAGCCGAGCGCTTCGCGGAGGCCGGGTGCCCCGTTAGAGCCGCCACTGCTGTCGAGATAACCGAAATTCCCCGGTGCCCAGGTGCCGTTGCCGTTACCGACCGAAACTAGTTTAATCCCCTTGCCAATGTAGTTCGCCACAGTGAACGTCGGGTCGCCGGCCTCGTTAGGATTACAGATCATTACCGGAGGCGTCTTGCAGATGGCCGAGCCGAGCCCCGCGACTGCTTCCGCACCGATGGTGCTGGAAGAAATCGCGCCGACGATCGGGGTCAGGGCGTATTTCGCCTGTCGCCCGACGACTGCGACCTTGATGAATTTCGCAGTCGAATCGACCGCTGCGCTGGCCAGAATTGGGCTGCTGTCAGCCTCGGCATTAGCCTTGCTGGTGTAGAAATAGACCCGGAAAACGGAGCCGGTCGTGGTCCCGGTCTGGATCGTTATGCCGCCGCTGTCGTTGCCGAGCAGCGTCTGGTTGACCAGCAGCCCTTGCGCCGCGGCAACCGCGCGCGTGACCGCGCCGCTTTGCCCATCAAGTTGGCTCGCACCGGCGAGCGCGGCCTGATCGGCGGCCTGTTGCAACTCGCTGTCCATTGTCGCCAGCCGGGCATAATCGAATGCAATCCCGCCGCTCGCGAGCAGCCCGATAAGCGACAGTGCAACCGTCGGTGCGACGGCGCCGCGTCTATCTCTGGCCAATCTCCGCATCAGGCGCATCATCATGTCGAACCCTCACTACGATCCGCCGCCCGAGCTGCTGCTGCTTCCGCCGCCGCCACCCGAGCTGCTTCCGCCGCCGCCCGAGCCGCTGCCGGCACGTTCGCGCTCGATGGCCTTGACCGTGCCCTTGCGATAGCGCTCGGATGCCTTGACGCCATGATCGCCACTGCCGCCGGGCAGCGCGCCGTTCGCCGGATAGACCGGGTCGGGGTTCACCGTCTGGGCGAGCATGTCATACTTGATCGCTTCGCCCATTCCCGGGTCGACCGGCGCGCAGCCGCCAGCGAGCAAACATACGCCGATTGCGCCCAGCAGCCTAGAGGACATGGCCATAATCCTTCTCCAGCGCCTTGGGGTTGATCCCCGCCATCCCGCCGGGTGAACCGGGTCGCGGCGCCTGGATGATCGGCCGGTCCGGCACCCCGATCGGGCTACGGTTCAGCACCGGTCCCGGCGGGACCCCGGTATCCGTGCGTCCGAGCAGGAACAGGTCGGCTTCGTTGGGCGGATTGACGCGGTCGGTCGGGACCTTGAGCGCGCCCGCCGGCACCGGGCGGACCAGCCGCGGCGTGACGATGATGACCAGCTCGGTCTCGTCCTTCTGGAAGCCGGTCGAGCGGAACAGCGAGCCGATGATCGGGATCGACCCGAGGATCGGGAATTGTCGCACCGTGTCCGAGAAGTCCTTGCGCAGCAGGCCGGCCATCGCGAAGCTCTCGCCATCGCGCAGCTCGACCGTGGTCTTGGCGCGGCGGGTCTGCAGTCCCGGGATGCTGAGGCCGTTGACGACGATCGAAGCCGAGCGGTCGATCGAGCTGACTTCAGGCGCGACAACCAGGTTGATGACGCCGTCGGCGAGCACCGTCGGGGTGAAGGCCAGGCTGACACCGAACGGCTTGAACTCGACGCTGATGTTGCTGCCGCCTCCGCTGCCGCTGTTGCCGCTGTTACCCTGGCTGACGGGAATCGGGAATTCGCCGCCGGCAAGGAAGCTCGCGGTTTCTCCTGACAATGCGACCAAGGTCGGTTCGGCGAGCGTGGTGACCGCGCCCTTCGTCTCCAGCGCGTCGAGCGCAGCGGCGATATCGCCGCCGAGGATCTTGAAGCTGCGCGACAATATTCCGAAAGAGTCGGTGATCGAGCCGAGTTTCAGCACGCCGTTGCCGGCGGAATTCGGGGTAAGGCTGGCGCCGTTTCCACTAACGCCGCCAAAATTCCCGCTGCCGCCCTGAACGAACAGGCCCACGCCGATCTGCTTCAGGGCCGATCGCTTGACCTCCGAAAACCGTACCTCGAGCATGACCTGCTGCGACGATCCGACCGACATCAGGTTGACGACCTTGCCGGGCGCGTAGGTCTCGGCGATCTGGACCGCGCGGTCGGCGGCGGGGCCCGATGAGACGATGCCGTCGAGCACGATCGAGTCGTTCGACATGCGCGCGCCGATCTTGTCGCCGGGCATCAGTTCGCCGAGCTGGCGGCGCAGCGTGATGACGTCGGGACCGACCGAGATGTCGACCACCGCGATCAGCAGGTTGCGCCGATCGTAGAGGGTGAGGCTGGTCGTGCCGACTTTCTTGCCCAGCACATAGACCGAGCGGTCGGTGAGCGGGAGGACGTCGGCGATGTCGGGGTTGCCGACGAGCGCCTTGCCATAGGCGCGGTCGACGCGGAGCACCTGGCTCTTGTTGACCGGCACCTGCAACTCGCCGGCGCGAACGCCGTCGCTGTCGCTGACGACCGAGACCTGTGCGAGGGCCGGGCTGGCCGCCGCCGTCGCGAGCAGGGCACCGAGCCCCGCCGCCATGATGCGCTTAACGAGCATAGCCCCCCACCTCGTATTTGCTGGATGTCGTCCCGCGCAGCACCTCGATCGTGTTGGTCGATGGCGGCGGTGGTGTGCGTGGCCGGACCACGACCCGGCGCGGCGCGCTGAGCCGGCGGACCGGGACCGCCTGCACCGATGGCATCGGCGGCATGGCGAGATTGGCGGCGGCATGCGGCGCGCTGCCGTACAGGCTATAGCGCAGGTCGGCGAGGCTGACCGTCTCGACGCTCGGGATATTCTGTTCGACCCCGGGCTTGCGCAGCACCAGGCTGAGCTGGCCGAGCTGCTGGCCGAGCGCGAGTTTCTGCGCGTCGATCGGTGACACTTCGAGCGTGGTGGTGCGCGAGACGACCGGCTGGCCATCGGCGCCCTTGGCGTCCTGGTCCATCGCGATCACGCGGACGTTCTGCAGCAGCACGTCGGTGACCTGTGCGTCGCGCGCCGGGCCGATCGCCTGGCGGGTGATCAGCACGTCGACCGTGTCGTTTGGCTTGACGAAGCCGGCGACGCCCGAGACGTCGTTGACCCGCACCGAGGCGGCGCGCATCCCGTCGGGGAGCAGCGCGGCGATCGACGCGTTCTGGCCTTCGCCGCTAAGGTCGGCGGCGAGCAACGGCGAGTTGATTTCGATCGGGCGGA
>JBKJMA010000188.1:0-2614 GCA_046596505.1 Sphingomicrobium sp. | reverse complement strand
CCGACGGGCGCATGTCGGGCGCCAGCGGCAAGGTCCCCGCGGCGATCCACGTTTCTCCAGAAGCGCTGCCCGACGGGCCTCTGGCGCGCGTGCAGGACGGCGACGTCATCCGCCTGTGCGGGCATTCGGGGTCGCTCGAAGCGGTCGGGGTCGACCTTGCCGCGCGCGATCCCGCGCCGCATCCGCCGCCGCCGCTCGGCACCGGGCGCGAGCTGTTCGCGCTGATGCGCGGTGCTTGCGACACCGCCGAGCGCGGCGCCTCCGCCATGCTCGCTGCGATGGAGGCCGAGGCCGAGCTCGGCGCGGAGGTCGTGCCGGTATGAGCCGCACCATCGCCGTCGCCGACATCGGCGGGACCCACGCCCGCTTCGCGCTTGCCGAGATCGACGCCGGGCGCGTGCTCAAACTCCACGAGCCGGTTACGCTCAAGACCGCCGAACACGCCAGTTTCCAGACCGCCTGGCAGGATTTCGCCACGCAAGGCGGCGGCGGCGATTTGCCGCGCGAACTCGGCATGGCGTTCGCCGGCCCGGTCGGCGGCGAGCTGCTCAAGCTGACCAACAACCCGTGGGTTATCCGCCCCGCGCTGATGTCCGAGAAGCTCGGTGTCGAGCGCCACGTCATCGTCAACGATTTCGGCGCGGTCGCCCATGCCGTGGCCGAACTCGGCGAGCATGATTTCATCCATCTGTGGGGCCCCGACACCGCGCTCCCGGCGCAAGGCATCACGACCGTCGTCGGCCCCGGCACCGGGCTCGGCGTCGCCGCGCTGCTGCGGCGTGACGGCCACGCCGAGGTCATCGAGACCGAGGGCGGACATATCGACTTCGCCCCGCTCGACGGGCTCGAGGACCGCATCCTCGCCCATTTGCGCAAGAGTTTCCGCCGCGTGTCGGTCGAGCGGCTGACGTGCGGCAGCGGGCTGGTCAACATCCACACCGCGCTCGCCGCGATCGAGGGCCAGCCGGTCATCCCGCGCGACGACAAGGCGCTATGGGCCGCCGCGCTCGACGGCAGCGATAGCCTCGCCGCCGCCGCGCTCGACCGGTTCTGCCTGATCCTCGGCGCGGTCGCGGGCGATCTCGCGCTCGCACACGGCGCCAATGCGGTGGTTATCGCCGGCGGCCTCGGGCTGCGCCTGCGCGACCATCTGCCGCGTTCGGGGTTCGAGACCCGCTTCGTTGCCAAGGGCCGCTTCGAGCGGCGCATGGAAGCGATGCCGGTCAAACTCATCACCCACCCGCAGCCCGGCCTGCTCGGCGCCGCCGCTGCCTTCGCCAAGGCTTATCCATGACCATCGACGACCTCATGAACGCCGCCCCGGTCATCCCCGTGCTCGTCCTTGGCGACCGGCTCGACCCCGCGGCGCTGGCCGAAACCCTCGTTGCCGCCGGGTTGCCGGTGATCGAGGTCACGCTGCGCACGCCGTGGGCGCTCGACGCGCTCCACACCATGGCCGGGGTCACCGGCGCGATCGTCGGCGCCGGCACGGTGCGCAACCCGCGCCAGCTCGACGAGGCGCTCGCAGCGGGGGCGAAGTTCATCGTCTCGCCCGGCCTGACCGAATCGCTCGCCGAAGCCGCGATCGCCAGCGGGGTGCCTTTCCTCCCCGGCATCGCCACCGCGAGCGACCTCATGCGCGGGCTCGACCTTGGCCTCTCGCGCTTCAAATTTTTTCCCGCCGAAGCGGCCGGTGGTCGGCCCGCGCTCAAGGCCTTGTCCGGCCCGTTCCCCGAGTTGCGCTTCTGCCCGACCGGTGGCGTGCGCCTCGAAACCGCCGCCGACTGGCTTGCGATGGACGTGGTGAGCTGCGTCGGCGGCACGTGGATCGCCGGCCCCGACGACGATGATTTGGCGGCGATCGGCAAGAAGGCCACTGCTGCGGCGGCGGTTGGACGGAAGGCGCGCTAGATCACGTTTCGCGCGGCCAGTTCGGCGAGCTGCTCAGAACCCAGCCCGAGAAGGCTGCCGTAGATCGCTTCATTGTCCTGCCCGACGATCTGCGGCGCGATCGAGCGGATCGCGCTTGGCGTCTTCGACAGGCGCGGGAAAGCGTTCTGCATCTTGAGCCCGTTCCACTTGGGGTGAGGCACGTCGACGATCGCGTCGCGCGCGGCAAATTGCGGATCTTCGAGCATGTCGGCCGGGGTGTAGACCCGCCCGGCGGGGATCGAATGCTTGATCATCAGCGCCTCGACCTCGTCGATCAGATGGCCGCGCGTCCAGTCGGCGATGCGCGCGTCGAGCTCGATTTGATGTCGCCCGCGCGCGATATGGTCGACATAGCGCAAGTCGCTGGCCAGTTCCGGCTCGCCCATCGCCGCGCACAATCGGCCGAACACGCTGTCCTGGTTGGCGCCGATCAGATAGTCGCCGTCCTTGCACGGATAGACGTTCGACGGGGCGATGCCGGGCAGGAACGACCCCGACCGCTCGCGGACATAGCCCATGATGCTGTAGTCGGGGACAAGGCTTTCCATCACCTGCAGCACCGCTTCGTACAGCGCACTGTCGACGACCTGTCCCTCGCCGGTCTTGTCGCGGTGGTGGAGCGCGGCGAGCGCCCCCATGCAGCCATAGGTCGCGGCGAGACTGTCGCCGATCGACACCCCCA
>JBKJMA010000184.1:0-7645 GCA_046596505.1 Sphingomicrobium sp. | reverse complement strand
CGGCCCGATTGCGTTGCGAACCGGTGAATAGCGCGTTCATGATGCAGTCGGGTAACACTTGTTCAGGGAAAGGCGACCGCAATCACTGCGGATATGTCGGCTGGATCGAGCCCGTCGATCGGCACGTCGAGATGCGGTGCGACGGTCAGTCCGCGCACCGCCCCGCCGCGTCCGAAGCCAAGCGCCAGGATGCGATAGCCGTGACCGATCCGAAGCACCGCCAAGCCCCCAGGAAGGGCGGGAACGTCGGGATCGGCGATGACCACGGCATGAGCAGGGAGCCCGGGCCCGAGGGTCGGCGCGCATACCCTGAGCGCGAAGGCGTTCGGTCCGGCGTGGCGCGGCGCTTCGACGGTGAGGCCACCGACCGGGATTGGCGCAATCAAGCCCCCGACCAGCGGCGATCCGACGACCGCCAGCAGGCGCGTCTGGTGGCCGATATCTTTCGGATGAACCGGCTCTTCTTCGCCAAGCTCGCGCCGCAGCACCGCCATTCGCCGCGAAACCCGGGCCAGCTTACGGTCGGGATTGTCCAGCGCGAGCAGCGTTTCGGCCAGTCCGCCGGATGCGAACATATGATCGACCACGGCGATGAGGGCGGCATCATCGGCAACCCCGAACAGGCGGCGCAGAGCAGCGCGGGTCGCGTCATTCCATCGATCAAGCGGGCGTGAGCCGCTTTCGAGCCGGGCGAGGGTCACCGGTGGCATGCCGAACTCACGGTGCAGCGCGCTGACGGTCCAGCGGCCCTTGCGACGGGCACGGATCGCGGCGCCGAGTTTGCGTGCGGCGGATGGTTCGCCGGTCGCCGGATTGCCGGTGATCGGCGGGGGCGCGGCCTGATCCGGCAGCAGCGCGATGGGAGACGCCGACAAGGCAGCAGCGATGCTGCGAAGTTCCGCAGGCCGACCGAAGCTCTCGCCGCGCTCGAGCCGGGAGAGGCGAATATATGGAATCGACGGGACGGCGTCGGCCAGCGCCTGGAGCCGGTGAAAACCACGCGACCGGCGGAGCTCACGGATGTGGTTGGGAAAGGCGACGACCGCGACGCCATCGAGAGTGAGTGAGTTAATCAGGTTCATAACGGACAAATCTATTATCCGTTATGAACTAAACTGTAAACTATCGGAATATAGCCTGCGGTCCAGCTGAGCCGATCTTGCTCAGGCGGCGAGAGTGCGCGCGATTGGCATTGGCGGAGCAGATGCACGACCCAAGGCGATTACTCGGTCGCCGCGCGGTGCGCGAGGCCCGGATTGGGTGGCGATCGGTGCAGCCTTGCCAATTTCGACCAGGCTCTCCGCCATGACCCGAAAGCGCGGCTGAGCGATGGCGAGCTCGGCCATCAATTTCGAAGCGCGCTTGCCCATCTGGCGGATATGCTCGCGTGTCAGATTGCCGGTTAGCGGCAGATCTTCACTGTCGCCGAACACATGAAGCTCAAGGATTGCGCGATCGGCCGCGAACTTGGTGTTGATCCGGTCGATCGCCTGCGGGTCCAGACCGGTAAAGGCGCTCTTGAGGCGGGGTCCGGCGACTTGAGCGCGGGCCAGCGCGCGCTTCGGCACCTGGCGGCGGAGTTGGTCGATCGCGTTATTGCGGCCGGCTGAAATGAACGCGTCGATCAGCGCGCGGGTCGCAGCCTTGGCGAGATAGTCGGCGGCGCCCGTCTCGGTCCGCTCGAGCGCGGCCTCGTCGACCAGCAGGGACTCGAACCTGCTCTCGTCACCTTCACTACCGCCGCCGGCGAGCCCGGTAAGGGAGACCGTGGTTGCTTCGACCTTCTTGGCCGATGGGCGCTGATCGGTCATCACGCGAAAGCGCAGCGACTGCAGCTCGCCGCGGATCTGCCAGTTTACGAACGTCGTGAACTGCGCCTTTTCGGGGTCATAAGATTCGATCGCGCGATGGACGCCGATGGCGCAGCATTGCTCGGCATCTTCCCAATGCACGATGAGCCCATATTGCCGGATGAAGTGGCGAATTCGGGGCGCAATCAGCTTGAGGATATGGGCAAAGGCGTGGTCGACTGCGGCGCGCTGGCGAGCGGTGGGGCGGACGCCCTGCGGCGGACGATTGGCAAGGACTTCGGTGACGGCGTTTTCAAGCGCGGCGGTGACCTTTGACATGCTCAATTCCCCTTCACGGCCGCGATTTGATGGCGGCGTTGACAGGGGCAATAAATGACGCAGACTGGTTAACGTATCCGTTAAACTTTATTAGAAAACGTATCCATATCCGACTAAAAATGGTCCGTTCCGCTCACCACTTTGGCGCGACTGCTGCTGGCATTGCGCACCGGCCGCCAGCGTCTGGAGTTGCTCAGGCGAAGCGGTCCGGTCGGATGTGGCGATCGACGAAGGCCAGCAGCCAGGCACGATGGGCCTCGGCTGCGCCGCCACCGGCGGTCGCGATCCGCCGGGCGGCGTCGGCCCCGCCGACCTGAGCGGTGAGGAGGTGTGCGGCACGGACATCGCCAATTCCGCCGCGCAGGAAGCGAACGACGTCGCCGGGGCCGAGGTGATGGGCAAGGTAAGCGGCGTGTGCGACTGCGTTGGCGCCGTGCTCGACGCGGATGCCTGCCGCCTTCAATCGGTCGAGGTTGGTGCGCGCATAGTCAGCGATTGCCTCGATCGCGACGCGCGGTTCGTAGCGCAGCGCGAGCAATGCCGATCGAGCGGCGGGAAGCAGCTGGCCGGCGCTGTCGAGCCAGCCGTGTCCGACGGCGATGGCATGAAGGAAGGTACCGTGGCGCTCGGCCTCGCCTTCCCATGTCTTGCCCAGAAACTGCCCGAGACCCGCCGCCGACGAACGCGGGTTGCGGCTCAAGACATTCCATCCGCCGCCCGCGACTTTGCCCGCTTCCGCATCGATCGTTGCGGCGAGCGCGGCGGCGGGCAGGCCGGTGCGCGCGGCGGCAAGTTCGATCGCGCCGGCATGGATGTGGTTAGGACCCAGCATAGCGGGACTGAAGCTGGATGAACCGGCGCCGTACGCCGCGATTTCGGGCGGCTGGACGGTGACCACCGAAGTGGCCGAGGGTTCAGGCTCGGCCCTGACGAAAGCGGCAGGCGCGTGATTGAGCACGGCGAGAGGCGGGGCGAGTGTAGCAGGAGATGCGCCAGATTCGATCGAGAATGACTGCGATTCCCCGAGCGCAGCGCGCCACAGCCGGTTGCTGAGTTCACAGCTGGCATCGGCAAAGTACAGCCGTGCCCGTTCGGGCGGGCCGAGGCGTTGGAGCTCGGACAATTCGCCTATCATGCGGCGCGCTTGCGATCGGCGGCGACGCGGCGAACGTGAACCGCGGCCGCTCGGTCGTCGCTGGCCAATTGGTCGGCCGCGTCGATCCGCCGCCGGGCGTCATTGCGCCAACTGGCGGAGGCGTCTTCGATCACGCGCAGCGAGGCAAGCGCGGACGCGGCCCGCTCGCGCAGGTCGGTCAAGTCGGCGGAAGCGCGCGATTGTTCGATGAGGCGCATGTCGCGCTCTTGGCGCAATCGTCCGAAATAATGGTCGGCAGCCATGGTCCACTCACGCGCGGCGAGCGGCCGTTCGGCGGTGGTGGCCGCATCGATCGCGGCGATCCGTTCGATGGTGTGATCGAGACGAGCATGCTCCGCCGCAATCGCCCGGCGAAGCTCGCCCAATTCGCGTTGGCGGATACCGGTGGCAACACAAAAGGGGGTTTTCATGGGGCCGCCTCAGCGGGTTCGGCGGGCGCCAGCAGCGCGGCCAGCGCGGCAAAGGCGGCAGCGGGATCGCCGCGATCATCCTTGCCCTGGCCAATCAGCGCTTCGATTTGCGGTGCGATCGCGACGGCCGCGTCCACCTCCGCGCTGGCGCCGCTCTTGTATGCGCCGAGGCGGACCATTTCTTCCATGTCACCATATGTCGCGAGCAGGCGGCGCGCTTCGACCCGGGCGGCGTTGCAAAGCGGCGGGAGGCAGTCCGGAAGCGTCCGGCTGATCGATTTCAATACGTCGACCGCCGGATAGCGGCCGCGTTCGGCGATGCGGCGGCTCAGGACGACATGGCCATCGAGGATCCCTCGAACGGCGTCGGCGACGGGCTCGTTGTGATCGTCGCCGTCGACGAGGACGGTAAACAGGCCGGTGATCGCGCCTTGCCCGGGGAGGCCTGGTCCGGCGCGCTCGAGCAGGCGCGGCAGTTCGGCAAAGACGGTCGCAGTGTAGCCCTTGGTCGCGGGCGGCTCGCCCGAGGCGAGACCGATCTCGCGCTGGGCCATCGCGAATCGGGTAACCGAGTCCATCAGGCACAGGACTTGCCGACCCTGGTCACGGAAGTGCTCCGCGATGGCAAGGGTGGTCCATGCGGCCTGGCGGCGCATCAGGGCGGGTTCGTCGGAGGTGGCGACGACAATCATCGAGCGGGCGAGGCCGGCGGGGCCGAGCTCGTCCTCGATGAATTCCTGCACCTCGCGGCCGCGCTCGCCGATCAGGCCGATGACCGCGACATCACATTCGGTCCAGCGCGCCAGCATCGAAAGGAGGACGGACTTGCCGACGCCCGAGCCCGAAAACAGTCCGAGCCGCTGGCCGGAGCACAACGGCGCGAACAGGTCGAGCGCGCGGACCCCGGTGGCGAGACGGCCGCCGACGCGGGCGCGCGCTGCGGCCGGAGGCGGCAGAGCCTTCACCGCGCGCGGGACAAGGCCAAGCGGCAGCACACCCTTGCCGTCGATCGCGCGGCCCAAACCATCAACTGTGCGGCCAAGCCAGCCATCGCACACCCGGATCCGGCCTTCGCCGGCAATGAGTTCTGCCCGCGTGCCCGACGCAATCCCGACCGGGTCGCTGAATGGCAGGCAATGGGCGATATCGCGGTCGAGCCCGGTAACTTCGGCCTGGATCGGCTGGTCGCCCGCGCCGTGGATGACGAGCCGCGCTCCGATCCGTGCGGTGCCGGCGAGCCCGGTGACCTCGATCAACGCGCCGCGCACCGCGACCACGGTGCCAAAGCGGCGGTCGGGCGACAGCGCACGGACCGCGTTGGCGAGGCCGATGAGTTGCGTCATGGCGGGAGCGAGCCTCAGGCCGCGGCGGCGGCCGGCAGCGGATCGCCGCCGCCCGCGCCCGCCATTACCGCTTCGAGCGCCATTAATATGCGGCATTCGGCAAGCGCCTGGTAATAATGCAGGCTCGCGACCTCGCGTGCGAAACGCGCGGCGACCGACTGGGCCTTGGCGAACGGCATCGCCGCCGCGACGATGCAAAGTGCGGCGATAATACGCTCCTGGTGGCCAGCGAGCCCGGTCTCGTCGATGTAGGCGAGCACAGTATTATAATAGAGCGCGCGAGCCGGAGTATCAGCTTCCTCGGGCTTTAAAATATCCCGACCACGCAGGATTGCGGCATGGTTTTCAACACGCAGTTCGGTCCGGCCAACGGCGCGCAGCACCGCTCCGTTCACGACTACCTGTTCGCCATCGCGCAAGACCAGTCGAAGCGTCATCGCCGCCGTCTCCTTCTCGCTTCCTTATAGGCGGCGGCCACGGCGGAGCGGGCGCGAAGCGGCAATTTTTGCCGTCCCGGCGCTACCCCGGGGCACTCTCCTATAATGGTCTGGAGCATGGTGGCGGATCGGCCGCCGGCGCACGTTTTGTCCCCTTGCGAGGAGAATCCTCTTGAGCCTTTATTCCGCCTTATACGCTGGCGTGTCCGGCCTCAGCGCCCAATCGAGCGCGATGGCGACCGTCGCCGACAATATCACCAACATCAACACCGTCGGATACAAGGGGGTCAGTACCGAATTTCGCACGCTCGTGACCGATGGACGGATCAAGTCGAGCTATGCCGCAGGCGGGGTCGCGGCGGCCCCGCAGGCGCTGATCAGCAAGCAGGGCCTGCTCCAGGCGTCGGCCAACCAGACCGACCTTGCGATCGATGGCGCCGGTTTCTTCGTCGTGCGCACCGGTGACACGTCGAGCAGCGACGTCGCCTTCACCCGCGCCGGCGCGTTCAAGCCCGATCTGCAAGGCTATCTGCGCAACACCAGCGGATTTTACCTGCAAGGCTGGCGGCTCGACGCGCAGGGTAATTTCGTCGATACTGGTTCGACCAGCGCACTGGAGCCGGTGCGTTTGAGCGAGCTGACCGGATCGGCCGCTCCGACCTCCAACGTCCAATTGCGTGCCAATCTGAAATCGGACGAGGTGCCGTTCGCGGGGATCTATGCAGTCGGCGACATGGCGGCGGGGACGGTCACGCCCAACTTCACCCGCAGCGTCGACATCTACGACGCCCAGGGCGGCGCCCATCGGGTCACCTTGGCCTTTCTCAAGACCGCGGCGAACACGTGGCAGACCGAAGTCTATGCGACCCCCGCGACCGACGTGACTGCCGCCGGTGGCCTGCTGACCAGCGGGACGCTGAAGTTCAATCCGGACGGCAGCCTCGACAAGGCCGGCTCGTCGCCAACGCTGTTCGCACCGCTCGCCGTCAGCTGGACCAACGGCGCGGGATCGCAGCCGATCAACCTCAAGCTCGGCTCCAACGGCGGGCTCGACGGGATTACCCAGTTCGGCGGCGAAAGCGCGCTCATCTCGTCGAGCGTCGACGGCGGGCTGTTCGGCAACATCGCCTCGATCGAAGTGTCGGACAAGGGCGTGGTCAGCGCGATCTTCGACGACGGGACTGCCCGCGCGGTGTTCCAGCTGCCGATCGCGACCTTCCAGAATCCCGATGGACTGACGCGCCTGTCGGGCAATGGTTTCGCGGTTTCCTCGGCCTCCGGGTCGGCGGCGATCAACAAGCCCGGCGCGCTTGGGTCGGGACGGATCTCGGCATCGACGCTGGAGGCGAGCAACGTCGACCTCGCGCAGGAATTCACCAACATGATCCGCTTCCAGCGAGCCTATAGCGCCTCGTCCAAGATCATCACCACGGTCGACGAAATGCTGCAAGAACTCGGCAACCTCAAGCGCTGACTCGGTAGCAAAAAAAGGCCCTTGATCCATGTCGCTCACCGACATCCTCGGTTCCGCGCTGAGCGGACTCAACGCCGCGCAGGCGGGGTTGCGCTCGACCTCGATCAACATCGCCAACGTCGGCACGCCGGGCTATGCCCGCGAGCAAGTCAACCTCGCGCCGGGAGTGACCGCGGGCCAGGTGAGCGGCGTGCGCGTGAGCGAGCCAACGCGCGTCGCCGACCAGTTTCTCGAATTCAACGTCTATCGCCGCTCGGGCGACTTTGGCCGCACAGATGTCGTTGCGAATTACAGCGACCGGCTACAGGCGCTGCTCGGCGCGCCTGGCAATGAGAGCGGGCTGCCCGCGCGGCTCGACGCGATCGGCGCGGCGGCGGTGGCGATGACCGGACCGGGCGCGACCGAACAGACCGTGCGCGGCTTCACCGGCACCGTCCAGGACGCGCTCCAATCGATGCAGCAGCTAGGCAAGGACGTGTCGGTGCTGCGGACCGAAGTCGAAAGCGAGGTCGGCGGGACGGTCACCACGATCAATGATCTGCTCGGTCGCATCCAGGCGTTGAACGACACGGTGTCGCGGCAGGTCGCGCTGGGGCAGGCGACTGGCGGCGCCACAGACCTGCGCATGAACGCGGTTGAACAATTGTCGGGGCTGATCAAGGTGACGGTGCGGCAACAGCCCGACGGGAGGCTGTT
>JBKJMA010000150.1:0-12553 GCA_046596505.1 Sphingomicrobium sp. | reverse complement strand
CGCCGAACAGGCGCGCGCCGCCGCTGCCGTCGCCGAGCGCGACGGCCGCGAGGCCGCCCGTGCCGAAGATGCCGCCGTCGCCGCGCTCGAGCGCCTCGACGCCCAGCGCGCGGCACTCGATGACCGCCGCGCCGATCTCGCCCAGTTGCTTGCCGCCTCGTCCAATGCCGTCGCGGCGGCCGACCATAACCTCGCCGCGCTGCCCAATGCCGCCGGCTTAAGCGCCGAAATCGACGCCGCGCGGATAGCCGCGACCGCCGCCGGCAAGGCGGTCGCGGACAAGCGCGCCGAGGTTGCCACCCGCGCCCGCGAAGCCGCCTCGGCCCGCGAACGCCTGGCCACCGCCGCGCACGAAGCGGGTGAGTGGCGGCGGCGCGGGTCGGTCGCCGTCGCCCGCCTTACGGGGACCGCCGAGCGAAGCCACGCACTGGCCGGAGAACAAGCCGATCTCGCGTCGCAGCCCGCGACGCTCGCCGCCGAGGTCGCCGCGCTCGAAACCCGGTCGGCGACATCCGAAGCATCGAGCGCCGCCGCCGCCGCCGCCGAGCGCGAGGCCGAACACGCGCTCGCTGCCATCGCCAAGGCGCTCGCCGACGCCGGTGAATCCTTTGCTGCCGCGCGTGAACGCCGCGCCGGGGCAGTCGCCCGCGCCGAGAACCAGGAGCTGCGCCGCCGGGAATATGCCGGCATCTGCGGTGAAAAATTCGAATGTCCGCCACCACTCCTGCTTGTAAAGCTCGGCTTCGAGGTCGTCAGCCTTGCCGCGCCCGACGAGGAATCCGCCGCCCTTGACCGCCTCATCTCCGAACGCGAGCGTCTTGGCCCGGTAAACCTCGTTGCTGAGACCGAGCTTGCCGAAATCGAGGCGTCGCGCACCACTGGCGCCGTCGAGCGCGACGAATTGCAGGAGGCGATCCACCGCCTGCGCGGCTCGATCGGCAATCTCAACCGCGAAGGCCGCGCCCGCCTGCTCGACGCCTTCGCCAAGGTGGACACCCATTTCCGCAGCCTGTTCACCACCTTGTTCGACGGCGGCCAGGCGCATCTCGAACTGGTCGAAAGCGACGACCCGCTCGAAGCCGGGCTCGAGATCATGGCCCAGCCCCCCGGCAAGCGCCTCACCACACTGACCCTCCTCTCGGGCGGCGAGCAGGCGCTGACTGCGGTCGCGCTGATCTTCGCATTGTTCCTCACCAACCCCGCGCCGATTTGCGTCCTCGACGAAGTGGACGCTCCGCTCGACGACGCCAATGTCGAGCGTTTCTGCGACCTGCTCGACCGAATGACCGGCGAAACCGATACCCGCTACCTCATCGTCACCCACAACGCCGTGACGATGAGCCGCATGCACCGCCTCTACGGGGTGACGATGATCGAGCGCGGGGTCAGCCGCCTCGTTTCGGTCGACCTTCAATCGGCGGAAACATTGCTCGCCGCTGAATAATGCTATTGCGAGTGTTTATCATAAGCGGGCCATCGTCGATTTTCCTGTCCTACAGCAACCCGATTGTGAGACACCTTCCCATCGCGAGTCGTTCGCGAACTCTCTTTCTCGCCTGCAACGAACTGCCCTGGATTAACCTACGTCAGTGCGAACATTGGGAACATTCGCGGGGTCGAGCGACGTGAAACCAAGCGCTGACGGGCTGATATTAGAAGTTTGGTCCCGGCGGTTGATGGTGCGGGTTCGATATGAATCGATGCGGGTCGTATGTCCATTTTTTGCAGATGGGCTCGATGTCTCGCTTGCCGCCTGTCGTCTCGACCGCACCCGGCGGCAAATTCCAGATCAACGTCGAAAATCTAATTGACCGTTCCTATGTCGGGCTGGCCTTCAACGACAAGAACCTCACTCCCGCCATCCCTCGCACCGTCCGTGCGACCCTGCACTTTGGGATATAGCCGAGCGACTTCGCCACCGGCGGCACTTACGGCCAACTCCCCCCCGCGCGCCCTGACTTGCGCGGTGAACCCGGCGCAGTAGACTTCGCCCAAAAATAGGGGAGAATTTATGCGTCGTACGATGATTGCGCTGTTTGTCGGCACCTGCCTGACGCTCGCCGCGCCGGCTGTTGCGGGTCCAGCTGAAACGGCCAGCGTTCATCGGCTGATGGACGATTATTGGGAGGCCTATCTCAAGACATCGCCGCTATCCGCAAGCCAGGCGGGGGTGCAGAGCTATGATGCTCAGCTCGACCTCATCGGGACAGCGCAAATGGATCGCCAAGCGGCGGCAGCGGCGGGATTCCTGGCGCGGCTGAACGCCATTCCCGCCGCCGGGCTCGACCCCGCCGACCGGACCAATCGAGCGATCCTCAAGCGCCAGCTCGAAGGCGCGATCGAGGGAAATCGCTTTGGTCAGCGACAATTGCTCTATTCGACGCTCGGCAGCTACCACAACATGCTCGCTGGAATTGCCAGGCAGCTGCCGTTCCGGACCCGCGCCGACTATGACAATTACCTCGCCCGGCTCTCGCTCGTGCCCGATCGGATGCGGGCTTATAACGATCTCAGCGTTGCCGCTGCGCGGCAGGGTTTCGTCCAACCTTGCGTGACGATGACTGGGTTTGAGACGAGCATTACCGGGGTCATTGCCGCCGATCCGGCGAAGTCGCGCTTCTACCTGCCGTTCGCCGGGGCGCGCCCCTCGGTCATCGCGGATGCCGACTGGGGGGCGCTGCAAGAGCGCGCGCGCGGGCTGATCAGCTCCCACATCAACCCGAGCTACCAGTCGTTCGACGACGCCTATGTTCGCGACATCAAGGGCAAGTGCCGGGCCTCGGTCGGCGCCTCCGCGCTGCCCAATGGCGCGGCTTACTACGCATACCAGGTGCGCCAGCAGACCACGACCGACCTCACCCCCGAAGCGATCCACCAACTCGGGCTTCGCGAAGTGGCGCGGATCCGAGCGGAAATGGTCGAAGTGGCGACCAAGGCGGGTTATAAAAGCCGTGAATCAATGATTGCCGAGATGCGGTCGAACCCCAAATATTTCGCCCGCACGGCTGGCGAATTGATGGCGGCCGCTGCGCTCCAAGCCAAGACGATCGACGGCATGATGCCGACCTTGTTCACCCGCCTGCCTCGCCTGCCTTACGGGGTGCGTGAAATTCCGGCCGAGACCGCCGCTGGCAACACCACTGCATATTACCAGCCCGGCAGCCCCGACGCCGGGATCGCGGGCACTTACTACGTCAACACGTCGAAACTCGACCAGCGTCCGTTGTGGGAGTTGCCGGCGCTGACCGTCCACGAGGCGGTCCCGGGCCATCACATGCAGATTGCGCTCCAGCAGGAGCTCGAGATGCCGACGTGGCGCAAATACACCGTCTTCTTCACCGCGTTCGTTGAGGGGTGGGGGCTCTATTCGGAGCGGCTTGGGCTCGAGATGGGGATCTACGATACGCCCGAGAAGAATATGGGCCGGCTAAGCTACGAAATGTGGCGCGCGTGCCGGCTGGTGGTCGACACCGGACTGCATGCGAAAGGTTGGAGCAAGGGCCAGGCGGTTGCCTTCATGAAGGACAATAGCGCACTGACCGACGCCAACATCGACGCCGAGGTCAATCGCTACATCTCCAACCCGGGCCAGGCGCTGGCCTACAAGCTGGGCGAGCTCAAGATCCGTGAACTGCGCGCGCGGGCCGAGCAGCGGCTCGGGCCGAAGTTCGACCTGCGCCGCTTCCACGACGCGGTGCTTGGACAAGGCGCGTTGCCGCTCGACGCCCTAGAAGCGCAGATTGACGCCTGGATCGCTGCCGAGAAAAGCCGCGCGTAACTCTTACTTCGGCGGCGGCGTATCCGCGTTGACGTCGGAGGCACGGGCGCTGGCTGCGTCGTGAATTTCCTGCAGCGCGCAGCCGGTGTAGCCGGCCGGGCCGACCGCCGAGCAGCTTTGCGGGCCAGTCAGGCCTTGGCGGCTGAACACGCGCGACTGGTTGACCCAGCTGTTGCGCTTCTGCGGCGCGCCACTCGAGCGTAGCTTGGGCGGAATGCGGAAGCGCTCGCTTTCGGGTCGGCGCGAACAGACCACGATCTGGTCATCGGTCGAGCGCGGGCATGGATCGGTGCCGTAGACGAGGATCTCGGCGCTACGGCTCTGCGCCAGCGCAGGCAGCGGCTCGATCACGGTGGAGCCGACGAACATTGCGGCGCCGATCGCGAAACTGGAGAACAGGGCTTTCATGCGGTCGTCCTTTCGAGGAGTCTATCGGCTTTCTAGGGGGTCAACGGTCGAGCCGCTGCCCCGGGTTCGTTCAAATGCGTTTCGACAGGCTGATCGCCGCGCGGCATCCCGCGCGGATCGCGGACGTGAGCAGCGGGTAACCGGCGGCCTCGGCGGCGCCATGTTCGCGTGCGGTGTCGCGATGCTCAAGCTCATCGGCCTGGAAATCGAGGATGTCGGCGGCAAGCTCGGGATCGCTATCACCAAGTTCGATGAGTTGGTCGGCATAATGCTTGTCGATCTCGGTCTCGACCGCCTCGGTGCAGGCCATTGCCGCCTTCTCGGACATCAGTGCGGTCGCCGCGCCGAGCGCAAAGCCGGCGATGTCCCAGATCGGATGGAGCAGGGTGGGGCGGACGCGGCGTTCGGCCATCAGCTCATTGAAGCGCTTGAGGTGCCGCTCCTCCTGCGATGCCATTCGCGCGACGAGGTGCGAGGCGGGGGTGCCGCGGCCGAGCACTGCGAGCTGCCCGGCGTAGATCCGGGTCGCACCATATTCGCCGGCCTGATTGACGCGCAGCATCGACGCGATGTCGGGCTTGCGGTCGCCCGGAGTCCAGCGGCTCATGCGTGCCTCCGGCGGGCGAGTAAGACCCCGACAGCGATTGCCGCGGGCAGCGAGATGACTGCGTTCCAGGCCGCCAGCGAGAGGCCGAGGAAACGCCACTGGACCTGGTCGCACTGGATCAGTGGCACTTTCATAATCTCCTTGAAAACATCAGCCGTGGTGCCGCCACTGCCCAAGGTCGAGCAGCTGGTGAAGCCCTTGAAGACGTGCGCCTCGACCCCGGCATGATAAACGCCGATCGCGCCGGAGATGGCGATGCCGAGCGCGGCTAGCGCCACAAGGCCACGCGCTCGAGACGTCTCGGCTGGAAACAGGAACGCAGCGCCAGCCAGCGCGATCGCGGCGGCATGAGGATAGCGCTGCCACCAGCACATTTCGCATGGCCACAAATGACCGACATATTGCGAAAAGAGTGCGCCACCGAGCAGCGCTGCCGGAACCGCCAGCGCCAGCAAACGGGCGACAGCGCCCGGCGACAGCATGCCGATCCGTGCGTGCGGCGCAGGGAGGACGGTGTCGCTCATCGGCCTAGCGGGTCGCTACCTTGGGCGCGGCGGGGGCCTTGGCGGCGAGCCGCTTCAGTGTCTTCAGGGCATAGTCGAGCTGGAAATCCTTGACCCCCTGCGCCTTCAACTGGTCGGCGGTCGCAGTGAACCGCGGATCGGGGTTCGCATCATCCTCGAGGATCGAATCATCGACCTTGGTCTGACTCAAGAGGTGCTTGCGCAGGTCGGCCTCGCGCAGCCGCGGACGCAGCTTGTAATCGGGATCGCTAAGCTGCGGTACGACGATATCTGGATCGATCCCGCCGGCCTGAACCGATCGGCCCGACGGCGTGTAGTAACGCGCGGTGGTCAGGCGAAGGACCGAGGCGGCGCTCATTGGCATGACCGTCTGGACGCTGCCCTTGCCGAAGCTGCGCTCGCCGAGCACGAGTGCGCGGCGTTGATCCTGAAGCGCGCCGGCAACAATTTCCGCCGCCGAGGCAGTGCCCGCATCGATTAGCACGACGACAGGCAGGCCGTGGGCGAGGTCTCCGGGGTGGGCGTAAAAGCGGTCGATGTCAGTCTTCTCGCGGCCGCGCTCTGAAACAATCTCCCCGCGTTCGAGGAAGGCGTCGCTGACCGACACCGCCTGGTCGAGAAGCCCGCCGGGATTGGAACGCAGGTCGACTACATAGCCAAGCGGACGGCCGCCAGTAGCCTTGTCGATTGACACCAGCGCGGATTCGGTCGCGGCACCGGTCTGCGCCGAGAAGCTGTTGATATTGACGTAGCCGATGCCGTCCTTGACCTCCCACTTGACTGGCTTGAGCTCGATCTTCTCGCGAGTCAGCTGGACGTCGAACGGCTTGTCTCGGCCAGGGCGGACGATGGTCAGCTTGATCTTTGTTCCGGGCGCGCCTCGCATCTTCTCGACCGCCTCGTCGAGGGTCGAGCCGTAGAGCAGTTCGCCGTCGAGATGGGTGATGTAGTCGCCCGATTTGAGACCCGCGCGCCATGCCGGCGTATCCTGCGTCGGGGTGACGATCTTGACCGCGCCGTCCTCGGACGAAACGGTGATACCGAGCCCGCCATAATTGCCGTCGGTGGTCGCCTTGGTCTGCTGGAAGTCGGCGCCCTCGGCATAGGCCGAGTGCGGATCGAGCGCGGCGAGCATTCCGTCGATCGCGCCCTTGATCAAGACATGGTCGTCGACCTTGTCGACATAGCTCGATCGGGCGCGCTGGAATACGCTCATGAACGTCTCGAGCTCTTTATAAGTGTCGGTGTCGGCCGCCGCGAGTTGACTGGTCGCGGTGGGGACGAAGGCCAGCGCGCCGACCAGCGCGAAGGGAGGAAGAAGCTTGGCGAAGCGCATCGAACACCTTTTTCGAGACAGGCAGAAGCGAGCCTAGCCGCCTTTGGCTCGGTTTGACAGTATCGCAGATGAAGCGGCGATGAAGGCCGGCGACAGATTAGTGCCTGAGTGGGACAGTTCGACCTCGACCGGGCCGACCGCAAGACCGAGCGGGTCACCGCGGCGGACGCGTGAGCCCTTCGCAAGCGCGGTACCGGCGTTGACGATGAGGCTGAGCCAACCGCCGCCATGGTCGATGATGATCACTCCGTCGGAGCGGCGATAGGGACCGGCGAAGACGATTGTGCCGTCGGCGGGGACGGTCAGCGGGGCGCCACGCGGGTTGGCGAAGGTCAGGCCGCGCGAGCGGATGCCGTTCGCATCGACCGAGCCTAGCCCTGCGGCAAGCGGCGCGTCGAGCGGGAGCTGGTAGGCAAAGGGCGGCGCGGCGGGCTTGCTCTCGTCGGGCGTGGGGCGCGGGGGTAAGGCGTCGAGCTGGGCGAGTTTGCGCGCGTTGGCGAGGCCGGCGCGGCGACGGGCTGTTACGTCGCCGAGCGCGGTCAGCGTTTCGCCGCCCGCAAGGCTGACGTCACCAGCGCCAATCGCCTGGCCGGCGAATCGGGTCTTGCGGGACAGTGCCTGTTTTTCGAGCGAGGCGAAGCGGACGCGCTGCCGGTCGAGGCCAGTGCGTTCTCGGGCGAGTGAGTCGCGTGCGGCGAGGGCAGCGGCCTCGGCGCGATGACCGGCTTCGATTTCGGCGGACAGTGCGGCGGTGCGCGCGTGGATCACGGGCATCGTGGCATCGAGCAGCGCGCGGACGCGAATGAATTCCTCGGCCGAGCCATTGGCCAGCGCGAGCAACGGCGGGCGGCGGCCCATGGTAACGAGCCCGGCGAGCAGGCCGGCGATCGGTGCTTGCCGTTCAGCGAGCCGCCTGTGCTGAGCGCCGACGGCGGCGCGGGCGATGACGAGTTCGGCTTCGGCGGCAGCGATGCGGGCTTCGGCGCCCTCGATCGCGGCGGCGGCGGCGCGTTGCTCGCCGGCGAAGCGTTGGGCCTCGTCGCCGGCGCGCGAAGCTTCGGCGGTGAGGCGCTGCTCTTCGGCGCTGGCGCGGGCAACTTCGGCGCGGGCGGCGGCTAGCGTCTGGTCGGGCGATGCGACTGGAGGCTCGTTACCGACCAGAATTGGCGCTCCGAGCAGCGGCGCGGCCAGCAGCACGGCAAAGGTGAGGGACCAGCGCATCGGCCTATCCATCGCGATGATAGGGGTGGTTCGCAAGGATCGCCGTTGCGCGGAACAATTGCTCGGCCAGCATCGCACGGGCCAGCAGGTGAGGCCAGGTCGCCGGTCCGAAGGAGAGGAGCAGGTCTGCGCCCGCCCGGCCCTTTTCGCCATGGCCGTCGGCGGCGCCAAGGAGGAAGCGCGCTTCACGTTTGCCACCGTCGCGCCACGCTTCCAGTTTCATCGCCAAGGCCATCGACGACAGCGTCTCACCGCGCTCGTCGAGGGCGATCGTTACGCTGTTTGTGAGTGGTGGCGGGACGGTGCCGCCGTGGTCAGGAAGCTCGCTGACCCTAGTCGGCCAAGCGATTCGTTTGAGGTAGCGCTCAACCAGCTCGGCCTCGCTCGACCGCCCGATCTTGCCGCGGGCGATGATGTGCAGCAGCATGGGCCTGCCTAGGCGGCGCCGATCTTGGCGTCCTTTTCGTCTCCGAATGCCCACATCCGCTCGAGATTGTAGAAGCTGCGCACTTCGGGGCGGAACAGATGGACTATCACGTCGTCGGCGTCGATCAGCACCCAGTCGGCAACAGGCAGCCCCTCGATCCGCGCGATCTTGCCGAATTCCTGCTTGATCTTGTCGGCGAGCTTGGTCGCCATCGACGCAACCTGGCGCGACGAGCGGCCGGACGCGATCACCATGTGGTCGGCGATCGACGACTTGCCGGCGAGCGGGATCGAGATGGTCTCGACCGCCTGGTCGTCGTCGAGGCTTTTCAGGATAAGCGCGTGCAGCGCGGCGACGTCGGCAGGGCCTGCAGGGCGACGGCCGGGAACGCGGACACCGCCAGTGGCGGGATTAGGGTCGGTCAATTCAGCTCCTGTGATGGCGCGCGGGCGAGGGGCGTCGCGAATCGGCGATGCCAGTCGGGGTCGAGCGCGCGAAGGCGGGTGGCGGAGGTCGGATCGGGGGGCAGGCGAAGCAGGCTAATCGCCGGTGCGCTCCAGTTCGTCCACCTCCTGGCCGTGGCGGCGGGATGGACGAACCACCGCAACCAGCCCATCGCGCGAGCCGCGCGGGCATTATCACCATAGCCCGGACGCGACATCACCGCAATCGGGATGGTGCGGGCAAGCCGGCGCCAATCCTTCCATTGGTGGAATAAGGGCAAAGTATCGGTGCCCATCAGCCAAATGAAGCGATCGGTGGGATAGCGGCGGACGATCGCGGTTACCGTATCGACCGTGAAGCGGGTGCCGAGGCGGCTCTCGATGCTGCTGACCCTGATTCGCGTGCCCCGTGCCATTTCGCGCGCTGAGGCGAAGCGCGCGGAATAAGGCGCCATGCCCTGGGCGGGTTTGAGCGGATTGCCGGGCGAGACCAGCCACCACAGCTCGTCGAGCCCCAGCGCCTCCATCGCCGCCTGGCTCATCCGCCGATGCCCGCGATGTGCCGGATTGAAGCTGCCGCCGAGGAGTCCGATGCGTCGCATGTGGGAAGGGCTTTAGCAGCTTCCCGCTGTCCGCCTAGCGGCGGTGGGGCATGAGGAGCGAGAACATAGCGAATACGGTTTGGCCAGCTCGAAGCGCGCATCCCGCCTCCGGTTCTCGCGTGACGCGTTGCATCACTCCCACTCGATCGTTCCGGGGGGCTTGCTGGTGTAGTCGTAGACGACGCGGTTGATGCCGGGGACTTCGTTGACGATGCGCGTCGCGACCCTGGTCAGGAAGGACGCGTCGAACGGGTAGACGTCGGCCGTCATGCCATCGACGCTGGTCACGGCGCGAAGTCCGCAGACGCTGTCATATGTGCGGGCGTCGCCCATCACGCCGACCGTGCGGACGGGTAATAGGACGGCGAACGCCTGCCAGATCGCGTCGTACAGCCCGGCGTTGCGGATTTCCTCGAGGTAAATAAGGTCGGCCTTGCGCAGGATGTCGCACTTTTGCTTGGTCACCTCGCCGGGAATGCGAATGGCCAGGCCGGGGCCGGGGAAGGGGTGGCGGGCGACGAATGCCTCGGGCAGGCCCAATTCGCGGCCGAGCACGCGGACCTCGTCTTTAAACAGCTCGCGCAGTGGCTCGACGAGTTTCATCTTCATATGCTCGGGCAGGCCGCCGACATTGTGATGGCTCTTGATCGTCACCGACGGCCCGCCGGTGAAGCTTACGCTCTCGATCACGTCGGGGTAGAGCGTACCCTGCGCGAGGAAGTCGGCGCCGCCGACTGTTGTGGCTTCGGCGTCGAATACCTCGATGAAGGTCTTGCCGATGAACTTGCGCTTGGCCTCGGGGTCGGTGATGCCGGCGAGGCCCGAGAGGAATTGCTGTTCAGCGTCGACGTGGACCAGCGGGATGTTGAACGAGTTGCGGAACAGCGAGACGACCTGCTCGGCCTCGTCCGAGCGCATCAGGCCGTGATCGACGAATACGCAGGTCAGCTGGTCGCCGATCGCTTCGTGGATGAGGACGGCGGCGACCGCGCTGTCGACCCCGCCCGACAGGCCGCAGATCACCCGGCCGGTGCCGACCTGGGTGCGGATCTCGGCAATCTTGGCGTCGCGGAAGGCGCCCATCGTCCAGTCGCCCGAGCAACCGCAGATGTGGCGCGCGAAGTTGGCGAGCAGCTTGCCGCCGTCGGGTGTGTGGACGACCTCGGGATGGAACATCATCGAATAGAAGCGCCGCGCCTCGTCGGTCGCGATGGCATAGGGCGCGCCTTCCGAGCGGGCGACGATCGAGAAGCCGTCGGGGAGTTGTTCGACGCGGTCGCCGTGGCTCATCCACACCTGATGCTTCTCGCCGACATGCCACAGACCATCGAACAGTGCGGACGGCGCAACGACGTCGATATAGGCGCGGCCGAATTCCTTGTTGTCGGAGGTCGCGACGAGCCCACCAAGCTGGTGCGCCATGGTCTGCTGGCCATAGCAGATGGCGAGGATGGGAAGGCCGGTGTCGAAGAAATGCTGGGGTGCGCGGGGACTGTCTTCCCACGTCACCGAGGATGGTCCGCCGGAGAGGATAATGCCCTTGGGCTGGAGCCGGTCGAACGCCTCGGCGGCTGAGTTAAACGGGGCGATTTCGCAATAGACGCCGGCCTCGCGGACGCGGCGGGCGATGAGCTGGGTGACCTGGCTGCCGAAGTCGACAATGAGAATCGTGTCGCCAAAAACTTCGGGGGGATGGGCGGTCAATTAGGCATCCTTCGGGAGCAAAAAATATGCGCCGGAGCCCTAAGGCCCCGGCGCATCACTGTCCACTAAAGTGGCCGTGTTACCAGCCGCGATAACCGTAATCGCGGCGCAGTTGCTCGATGTTGAGATCGATCACCCGGCCCGAATAGTCGACCTTGCAGGTGAAGCTGAGGTTCGGTGAGCCATACCCGCCGCTATTATAGCCGCCGCCGTAGCCGCCATTATAACCACCGTAGCCGCCGTAGCCGCCGTTGTTGCCGCCGTAGCCGCCATTGTAAGCGCCGCCGTAACTGTTGCTCGAGATCAGGCCATGAACGCGAAGGGCGCCTCTATTGCGCGGTTCGATGCTGGTGATCCCGCTGACGCGGCCGCCGGTGCCGTAACCACTGTTGCCATAGCTTCCGCCATAAGCGCCGCCGTACCCGCCGTAGCTACCATACCCACCGCCATTGCCGTTGAGCCGCGCTTCAACCGCGCCGGCGCACTGCTGGACCGCCACATTGGCCTGGATCGTGCGGCCTCCGTAGCCATAGCTCTGGCCGTAGCCTGAGTTGCCATACTGATAACCGCCATATTGGGTCGCCGAGATGACGCCGTTGATTACCTGGCCGATTGCGCCTCCGACGTTGTTGCCATAGCCGTTTCCATAACCATAACTGGGATAATATTGCGCCGCGGCCGGGCTTGCAGCCCCGACTACCACCGCGAGACCGGCCGCACCGGCCAGCAGTTTCTTATATGCAGACATGGGGCGTCTCCTTATTTCGAATTTCCCGAATTCGCTCGGGTACATCAACGCCTCTGCCGCAATTCGGCTGCATCGTTGCTGAAGCGACTGTTGTCCGTTGTTCAGGATCTGCTTGATTATCAGTTGCGGTCCACTGGCTCGTGGCAAGCGGCGGCGGCCCAGTATTGTTCGATCGTCATCAATGACTCACCGCGGCGCGACAGGGCCCTGTCGAACCCTGCGCACAAATTTGCGACCGACGCGCGAACTGCTAGGAGATCGGGAATGACGGTGGGGGACCAATATTTCTCCGCGCATGCGGATGCGCTGACCCACCTTGACCGGCTCGAGGCGGAGAGCATCTACATCATGCGTGAAGTCGTCGCCGAGGTGGCGCGGCCGGTCATGCTCTACAGCATCGGCAAGGATTCGGCGGTGATGCTGCACCTCGCCCGCAAGGCGTTCTACCCCGCGCCGCCGCCATTCCCGCTGCTGCATGTCGACACGACATGGAAATTCCGCGCAATGTACGACCTGCGCGCGCGGGCGGCGGCCGAGGCGGGGATGCGCCTTATCGTGCATTGCAATCCTGACGCGATGGCTCGCGGGATCAACCCGTTCGACCATGGCGCGACAGTCCATACCGATGCGTGGAAAACCGACGGGTTGAAGCAGGCACTGGATGCCGGCGGCTATGATGCTGCGTTCGGCGGGGCCCGGCGAGATGAGGAAAAAAGCCGCGCGAAGGAGCGGATCTTCTCGTTCCGATCAGCCGG
>JBKJMA010000119.1:0-6954 GCA_046596505.1 Sphingomicrobium sp. | reverse complement strand
GTCCCCCGCGGCCCGCTCGGCCGCGACCAGATGCGCGCGCTTCACCTCTATACTGGCACCGAGCATCCGCACGATGGTCAGCAGCCCGTAACCCTCGACGTCGCGGGCATGAACCGCAAGAACAAGGTGGGCGCCTGATGTCCGACAATCGCCAGTCCCTCGCCGACCTCGCCGCGCTGACCATCGTGCGGATGCTCGGTGCCAGTATAGAGGTGAAGCGCGCGCATCTGGTCGCGGCCGAGCGGGCCGCGGGGGACCATGCGCTCGACGGCCTTTTCGATCACGCGTTCGGGGAAACGTCCGTCGAGGATCTTCTCGGCGGTGATTTCCTTGATCCCGCCGATATAGCCGGTGTGCTTGTAATAGGTCTTCTGCTGCAGCTTGCGCCCGGTGAAGCGGACCTTGCCGGCGTTGACGATGATGACATGGTCACCACAGTCGACGTGCGGGGTGTAGATCGGCTTGTGCTTGCCGCGCAGGATGTTGGCGACAATCGAGGCGAGCCGCCCGACGACGAGGCCATCGGCATCGATCAGATGCCATTTCTTGTCCACCTCGGCCGGCTTGACCGACTTGGTGGTCTTCATGAGCGCCTTCATGGCGTGAGACCTTCTTGGTTATAAGGGAGGCGCCCCAAGGGGTGCCGCTGAGCGGGCTAATGCTGAGAGGGGCGTGAAAAGTCAAGCAAATGCGGGGCTTTTCGAACGGGTAAAATATTACCCGGGGTTTTTCTTCACAGTTTGACCGACGGTGTGCGCCCCCCAGACGGTCGCCGCCAGGAGCAATGCGCCAACCGCCTGGTGCGAGGCGGCAAAGACAATTCCAACCCCACTCATGACCGTGGCGATGCCAAGCAGGATCTGGGTGCCGAACGTGGAGTGGATGGCGATCGAGGCGCGGCGGCCGCCGGCCCGCTTAACCCGCCGCGCGAACACGACCAGCACGACGACCACGCCCCACGCCCACCACCGGTGGACGAAGTGGATGAGGTAGGGATCGTGAGTGAGGGCAAACAGTGCGCCGTTCGACCAGTCGATGCCCTCAGGAACGAGGCGGTCGTTCATCAGCGGCCACGTGTTCGCGACCTGACCGGCGCGAAGCCCGGCGACCCACGCGCCGAGCAGGATCTGGACGGCCAGCGCGGCGAGCGTGGCGAGGCTGAAGCCATTCAGACGGGCGGGGCGATTCTGACCGGTGGCGGCGAGGCTGCGCAGGTCGAGCGCAGTCCAGATGCAGCCGGCGAAGATCAGCAGCGCGCTGAGCAGGTGAGCGGACAGTCGGAAATGGCTGACCTCGGTACGGTTCACGAGGCCCGACTGGACCATGTACCAGCCGAGCGCGCCCTGAAAGCCGCCGAGCGCGAACAGCGCGGCGAGGCGCCAGCCATAGCCCTTGGGGATCGCGCGGCGGCCGGCGAACCACAACAAGGGGAGGGCGAAGGCGACCCCGATCAGGCGACCGATCAGGCGGTGGACCCATTCCCAGAAATAGATGAACTGGAAATCGCCGAGCGACATTCCGGCCGGGCCGCTGACTTGTCGATATTGCGGAGTGGCCTGATAAAGCGCGAATTCGGCCAGCCAGTCGCCGTGCGACAGCGGCGGGAGGGTGCCCGAGATTGGCTTCCACTCGGTGATCGACAGCCCGCTTTCGGTCAACCTGGTGATCCCGCCGACGACGACCATCGCGAAGACGAGGCCGGCGATGACGAGCAACCAGCGCGCGATCGCGGCTGGTCGCGGCGTGGACGCGGCGATTCGGGTGGCCGAGTTGCTCAGTACGGCGCTGGTCATGCTCGTGCCCCGGTCGGTCGCGGCGCGTTGGGAAGTTGCCGATTCGCGCCAATTCGCGTCATCGAACTGTTTCGAATGTTCCGAATGTTCGCGGTGACGTAGGGTAACGGGCCAAACGGGATCCGAACCGCAAGTGCAACTGGGTATGAGGAAACGGGGGTTCGATCGTGCATACTTTCTTTTCGCAAAAACGGGCGCTGTAGGACAGCAATTTCGTCACCCTCGGCGGCGCGATGTGATATTGTATCCCTGCGACCGCGCTGCTATGTCATCGTCACCATGACTGCCGCGACCCATTCACCCCCTACGTTCAAGCTCGACCGCTTCGCGATCACGCTGTCGGGGCTGTGCCTGGTCCATTGCATCGCCACGACGGTGTTCGTGGCCATGCTCGCGTCAGCGGGCAGCGTGCTCGGGTCGCCGATCATCCATGAGGTCGGTCTGACGGTCGCCATGACGATTGGCGCGTTGGCGCTCGGCAAGGGTATCCTCGATCACGGATTCATGATGCCGAGCGCGGTCGGCGGGCTTGGGCTGGGCGTGATGGCGGGGGCGCTGACTCTGCCGCACGACGGCAGCGGCGGCGGCGAGGCGCTGTACACGATGGTCGGCGTGCTGATTCTCGCACTCGGCCACCGCCTCAATGGTATCGCCGCGGACTAGCGCCGCCGCTTGCCGCTGAGGCGTGGCGGGCTTATCTTCCTGACATGGGTCGCCACGATCACCACCTGCATGAGGGCGAGTCGCTCAAGGACGCCGCGCGCGACCAGCTGACCGAAAAGGGCGAACAGTGGACCGACATGCGCGCCGCGGTGTTCGACGCGCTGGCGGGGTTCGAAAAACCCGCGTCGGCCTATGACATCGCCGAGGCTGTCTCAAAGGCACAGGGGCGGCGGGTCGCGGCGAACAGCGTCTATCGCATTCTCGACCTGTTCGTGTCGTCGAACCTGGCGATGCGGGTCGAAAGCGCCAACGCCTATGTCGCCAACAGCCACCCGGGCTGTCTCCACGACTGCATCTTCCTGATTTGCGACGACTGCGGCCAGATCAAGCACATCGACGATGACAAGCTGACTAGCGGCGTGCGCGATGCAGCGACCGAGGCAGGGTTCGCACCGTCGCGCCCGGTGATCGAGGTTCGCGGCAAATGTGGCGAGTGCGCCTGACGTTGGACCAGCGCAAACATCGGAGAAGCTTTCGCGCGCGCTAAAACCCAGCTACGGCAAGGCGATGACCGATCGCCCTGTGACGCCGCTGCTCGATACCATATCATCGCCTGCCGACATCCGGGCCCTCCCCAAGGGCCAGTTGCTCCAACTTTCCGACGAGCTTCGCCAGGAGATGATTTCGGTCGTGTCGGTGACCGGCGGACACCTTGGCGCGGGGCTCGGCGTGGTCGAACTGACGGTTGCCATCCACCATGTGTTCGACACGCCGCGCGACACGCTGATTTGGGATGTTGGACACCAGGCCTATCCGCACAAGATCGTCACCGGCCGCCGCGACCGCATCCGGACGCTACGCCAGCCGGGGGGCCTGAGCGGTTTCACCAAGCGGTCCGAAAGCGAATATGATCCGTTCGGCGCGGCGCATTCGTCGACCTCGATCTCGGCCGCGCTCGGCTTCGCGATTGCCAACAAATTGTCGGGCAAGCCCGGCCGCGCGATCGCGGTGATCGGCGACGGGGCGATGACCGCTGGCATGGCCTATGAGGCGATGAACAACGCCCAGGCCGCCGGCAACCGGCTGATCGTCATCCTCAACGACAATGACATGTCGATCGCGCCACCGGTGGGAGGGCTGTCGCATTATCTCGCGCGGCTGGTGTCGTCGGGAAGCTATCTCCACGTGCGGGATTTTGCGCGGCGGGTCGCCAAGCGGCTCAGCAAGCGCGTTCACCGCGCCGCGTCCAAGGCTGAGGAATTCGCGCGCGGCATGGCGACCGGCGGCACCCTGTTCGAGGAACTGGGCTTTTACTATGTCGGCCCGGTCGACGGGCATGATGTCGGCGGGCTGGTCGAAATTCTCGAGAATGTGCGCGACGCCGAAGAGGGGCCGATGCTGGTCCATGTCGTCACCCGGAAGGGCAAGGGCTATGCCCCGGCCGAGGCCGCGGCGGACAAATACCACGGTGTCGTCAAGTTCGACGTCGTGTCGGGCAAGCAGGACAAGGGTCCGGGCGGCGGGCCGCCGAGCTATACCGCAGTGTTCGCCACGGCGCTCGCTGACGAGGCGCGGCGCGACGACAAGATCGTCGCCATTACCGCCGCGATGCCATCGGGCACCGGACTCGACAAGTTCCAGGCCGAATTCCCCGAGCGGACGTTCGACGTCGGTATCGCCGAGCAGCATGCAGTGACCTTCGCCGCCGGACTTGCGGCGCAGGGTTATCGGCCGTTCTGCGCGATCTACTCAACTTTTCTTCAGCGCGCCTACGACCAGCTGGTCCACGACGTCGCGATCCAGAATTTGCCGGTGCGCTTCGCGATGGACCGCGCGGGCCTTGTCGGTGCTGACGGAGCGACCCATGCGGGGTCGTTCGACCTCGCTTACCTGTGCACCTTACCGAACATGGTCGTGATGGCCGCGGCGGACGAGGCCGAGCTTGCCAACATGGTTCACACCATGGCGCTTCACGACAGCAGCCCGAGCGCGGTGCGCTATCCGCGCGGCAACGGACGCGGGGTCGAGATGCCGGGGACGCCGGAGCGGCTCGAGATCGGCAAGGGCCGCATCGTCCGAGAGGGCAAGGCGGTCGCCATCCTGTCACTCGGCACGCGGCTCGAGGAGGCCGAGAAGGCCGCCGAGCAGCTGGAAGCAATGGGCCTGTCGACCACCGTCGCCGACATGCGCTTTGCCAAGCCGCTCGACGAGGCACTGATCCGCCGCCTGCTCACCACTCATGAAGTCGCGGTGACGGTGGAGGAAGCCTCGGTCGGCGGATTTGGCGCGCATGTCCTGACGTTGGCGAGCGACGAGGGGCTGATCGACGGGGGGTTGAAGCTCCGCACGATGCGACTGCCCGACGAGTTCCTGGATCAGAACGCGCCGATGAAGCAATATGACGAGGCGGGGCTCAACGCGCCGCAGATCGTCGAGACGGTGCTGAAGGCGCTGCGGCGCAACAGCGTCGGGGTGGCCGAAGGAGCGAGCGCCTGAGCCCCGAACGGCTGGGCCGCGCCGCCTATCGGGCGTGGACCCCGATCACGCTTCGCTGGGCCGACAATGACGTTTACGGACACGTCAATAATACCGTCTATTATCAATGGTTCGACGATGCGGTAAACGGCTGGCTGATCGAGGCCGGGCTGCTCGACGTCGAAGCGGGCGACCCGATCGGGCTGGTCGTCGCGACATCGTGCAGCTATTTCGCGCCGCTCGCCTTTCCGGGCGAGGTCGAGGTCGGGATAGCGGTCGAGCGGCTCGGGCGGTCGAGCGTGACCTATCGGGTCGGCGTGTTCGCGAAGGGTTCCGGCAAGCCCGCCGCCCAGGGACAATTCACGCACGTTTACGTCAGCCGCGAGAGCCGTCGGCCGTTGGCCCTTCCCGACACCTGGCGCGCCGTGCTGGAAACGCTCGCCTAGGCGGTGATACGTTCCTTTGCGGCCATATATTCGCGCGCGAGGCGATCGACCATCGCCGACACCGGGCCGACGCTGTCGACCGCGCCGATGCCCTGGCCCGAACCCCAGATGTCGCGCCACGCCTTCGCGCCCGTCGACGATTCGAAAGTCATCGATTCGGGGCCACCTTCGGGCAGGTTGTCGGGATCGAGCCCGGCGGCGACGATCGACGGGCGCAGGTAATTGCCGCCGATGCCGGTGAACAATGACGAGTTGACGATGTCGGCCGCGCTGCCGGCAACGATGCCCTGCTTATATTCGTCCGATGCGCGCGCCTCGTCGGTCGCGATGAACGGCGATCCGATATAGGCGAAGTCGGCGCCCATTGCCTGCGCCGCGAGGACTGCGCCGCCGGTTGCGATCGAGCCCGACAAGGCGAGCGGCCCGTCGAACCACTGGCGGATTTCCTGGACAAGCGCGAACGGCGACCAGGTCCCGGCGTGGCCGCCCGCGCCCGCCGCAACCGCGATCAGGCCGTCGGCGCCCTTCTCGATCGCCTTGTGCGCGAAGCGGTCATTGATGATGTCGTGGAAGGTGATCCCGCCCCACGCGTGGACCGCGGTGTTGAGGTCCTCGCGTGCGCCCAGCGAGGTGATCGTGATCGGCACCTTCCACTTGGCGCAGGTCGCGATGTCGGCCTCGAGCCGGTCGTTCGAGCGGTGGACGATCTGGTTGACCGCATAGGGCGCGGACGGAGCGTCGGGATGATCGCGGTCATGCGCGGCGAGCGCCTCGGTGATCTCGTGGAGCCACTCGTCGACTAGCGCCTGCGGGCGAGCGTTGAGCGCGGGGAAGCTTCCGACCACTCCGGACTTGCACTGGGCGATGACCAGCGCCGGGCCGGAGACGATGAACAAGGGCGCGCCGATCACCGGCAGGCGCAGGCGCGAGAGGATGGAAGGGACGCTCATGGGGGGGGGATTCCTCTAGGCCTGGTGGTGATAGTCGCGGTACCATGAGACGAAGCGCGGGACGCCAACGTCGATGGTGGTGGTCGGTGCATAGCCATGATCACGCGTGATCGCGCTGATGTCGGCGAAGGTATCGGCGACATCGCCAGCTTGCATGTCCTTGGCGTCGATGATCGCGCTGCGCCCGGTCTCGGCCTCGAGCAGGCGTACGACGCGCATCAGTTCCTCGGAGCGGCTGTTGCCGATGTTGTAGAGTGCGTGGGGCGCGTAGCTGCCGCCGGCTTTCTCGGTGCGGTCATCCGCCGGCGGGCCGTCGAGGCAGACGACGACGCCGCTGACGATATCGTCGATGAAGGTGAAGTCGCGCCGCATGTCGCCGCCGTTGAAGAGGGGTAGCGGGCGGCCTTCGTAGAGCGCCTTGGTAAAGATCCACATCGCCATGTCGGGGCGGCCCCACGGGCCATAGACGGTGAAGAAGCGCAAGCCTGTCAGCGGCAGCTGGTAGAGGTGGGCATAGCTTTCGCTGATCAGCTCGTCGGCCTTCTTAGTCGCGGCATAGAGCGACAGCGGGTGGTCGACGCGGTCCTCGACCCGGAACGGCAGGGATTTGTTGCCGCCGTAGACCGA
>JBKJMA010000078.1:0-2552 GCA_046596505.1 Sphingomicrobium sp. | reverse complement strand
AGCGCGCCGGCGCGACCGGCGTCCTCACCTACCACGCGCGCGACGCCGCGCGGCTGCTCGCGGATTGAGCGAGGCCTCCGCCCCGATCCGAACGATCGGCGTCGGCGGCGCCATCCTCATCACCACCAACGGCATGGTCGGCACCGGTATTTTCGCGCTGCCGGGCAAGCTCGACGCCGCAGTCGGGACGTTCGCGCCCGTGCTGCTCCTGCTGGCCGGGCTCGGCTTTGTGTGTATCGCCTTGTCCTACGCCGATTGCGCGCGCCATTTCAGCGTGTCGGGGGGACCGATCCTGTATATCGGCACTGCCTTCGGACCGTTTGCCGGGTTCACCATCGGCTGGCTCAACTATGTCTCGCGCGCCGCGGCGCAGGCCGCCAATGCCAATGTCATCGTCCTGACCGCCGCAGCGCTGTTCCCGTTTACTGCCAGCCCGCTTGGCAAGCCAATCATCCTCGTTGCGCTGTTCGGCACCCTGACGCTGCTGAACATCGTCGGCGTGCGCAAGGCGCTTGCCGCGCTCGCCGGGATCACGGCGCTAAAGCTGGCTCCGCTGCTCATCCTCGCCCTCGTTGCACTCGCGACCTTTGGCCCGATCCTCCCGCTCACTATCCCCGCTGCCGCCGACACTGCCAGCGTCGCACTGATCGCGCTGTACGCCTTCACCGGGTTCGAAATCGGATCGATCGCCGCCGGGGAAACCGCCGACCCCCGCCGAGCCCTCCCCATTGCGCTGGTCGGCACTGTCGTCTCGGTCGGGCTGCTTTATGTAATCGTCCAGTGGGCCTATTCCGCCTCATCTCCCGTCAATGGCGACGCCCCGCTGGTTGCACTCGCAGGGCGGCTCGGCGGCGCAGCGTCCGGCTTCGCGATCGGCCTCACCATCCTCGTCTCGGTTGTCGGGGGGATTACGGTCGCCATCCTCGGCGGGTCGCGGATGACCGTCGGCATGGCCGAGGAGGGCATGCTCCCCAGGCGCTTCGCGACCTTCTCGCCGCGCTTCGCAACGCCGATCTTCTCGATCCTGTTCTTCGGGATTTTTGCGCTTGCCCTCGCACTCAGCGGTGGCTTCGTTGTCCTCGCAGTCGTCAGTACGCTCGCGCGGCTGCTGTCTTACTTAGCCTGCATCTTCGCCGCCTCGCGCCTCGACCGCCATTTCGGCGCGACCCGTGCGTGGCCGCGCCGCTTGCTCTTCCCCGCGATCGCCGCCTTTCTTTGCATAGGGGCTGCGAGCCAGTCCAAGGCTTCCGAATGGCGCAGCCTCGCGGCGCTTGCCATTGTCGGAGCACTGCTTTTCCTGATCGCCTCAAGAAAGACCCCATGGACCACCAAGTTACCATCACCGACCGCCTGATCCTGCGCCAGTGGGGGGAGGGTGACGAGGCGCACTTCTACGCGATCATGAACACTGCGCCGGTGATGCGCTTCCTCGGCGGAGTCCAGACGCTGGAGAAATGGCACGCCGCCTACCAGCGGATTCTCGGGTACCAGCGCGACTTCGGCCACACCTTATGGATCGCCGAACGCCGACCGGATGGCGGGCATCTAGCCGGCCAAATGATCGGCTTTTGCGGGCTGAAGCGCGTCAACAACGAGACCTCGGCGATTGTCGGCCAGCATGAAGTCGGCTGGCGCCTGCGCGAGGACGCCTGGGGCCATGGCTATGCCCATGAGGCCGCCGTCGCGAGCCTCGACCTCGCCTTCACGCGGTTTTCCGCACCGCACGTCGTCGCGCTGACCGTGGATGGGAATATCGGCAGCAGGAAGCTCATGGACAAGCTCGGCATGACCCGCCGTCCCGACTTCGATTTCGACGATCCGCGCTACGGTCCCGAGCTAAACCCGACGATCGTCTACAGCATCCAGGCCGAGGAATGGCTCAGTTCCCGATCCGCGCGCTGAGCGCGTCGATCTCGCGCCGTTGGGCGAGGTCGATCGCGCCCGCTTCCCGCGCTGCCGCCTGGATCGCGGCAAGTTCGGACGTGCCGATCCCGCCATTGGCCTTCACCGTCGCCGCCGCCAGCGCATCGATGTCGCTTAGCGCCATGGGTGTCGCCGCTCGCGCCGCCTCCAGCGCCGACAATGACTGCTGCGCCGAGATCCAGCTCTCGCTCTGTGACGGTCCGGCCGCCGCCGCCGCGCGCTGTGCCGGGCCGAGCTTTGCGCGGAACGCCGCCTCGCCAGCCCGCGCCGCCGCCAGATAGTCCGCAATCCGCGCGGTCACCGACCCGCTTACCCGCCGCTCGACCAGCGCCCGTTCGACCGGCAAGCGCGGATCGATCGCCTCGGCCGCGCGCGGCGCCAGCGAGGATGGCGAGATCTTCGGTGCCGAACAGGCGCCGACCAGTGGCAGGAGCATCGCGACGAGCAGGACAGGGCACTTCATTCGCTCCGTCTAGGATTGCGGGGGCCCGCGCGCAATCGCGCCGCTGCGGGGTTGCGCGCTCCGGAAACCCCCCCTATGTGCCAGCCCTGCCGCGCGCCCGTAGCTCAGCTGGATAGAGCATCAGACTACGAATCTGAGGGTCGGACGTTCGAATCGTTCCGGGCGC
>JBKJMA010000232.1:0-18104 GCA_046596505.1 Sphingomicrobium sp. | reverse complement strand
ACTACCCAGGCGGCCGATATTTTGAGAGACCAATAAGGTGAAGTCGAGGCCCTTGTTCTGCTGGCTAGCGATGTTGATGTAGCGATCATTGACGGTATTTACTGTGAACGCGTCCGAGCCGCGCCCGCGGGTGAACAAAGAGCACAGCGGATCGGTCGGGAAGGTCGGCGAGTCATAGCACCCGCGAAGGATGTTGGCAGCGCCGAGTTGCGATACTTCACCCTTTACCGAAATATCGAAATAATCGACCGCCAGGTTGATGCGGGTTCGCGGCAGGAAGGCGAAGCTCGGCGTCAGGATGACACTTGCGGTCTTGGCTTTCGAGGTCTCGGGAACAAGCGCGCCGATGCCGCCTTGCGATGAGACCGTCGCCGAGATGCTGCCGCCAGCATAGTTGTTGGGAATGCCGGCCGCGGCGCAATTGTCGAAAATGCGCTGGCTGATCACCCCTAGCGACAGATTGAACGCGGTCCGTACGCACGGATCGATCCGACGCGCGCTCGGGGAGGAGGTCTCGTTCGCCTTGAACTGCTCGAACAGAGCAGGTGCCCGGAACGACGTACCATAGGTCCCGCGAAAGCGCAGCCACTGACTGACCGCCCAATTGGCGCCGACCTTGTAGGTCCAGTTACCGGTATTCTTATCGGTCAGCCCATCGAGACGGCGTACCGCCTTGACGTTGGTAATGCGCGCGGCGCCCGACAATTCCAGGTTGCGGAAGAAGGGCTTGTCCTTGAGCAGGGGGACCTGGAGTTCGCCGAATGCTTCCTTGGTCAGCGAGTAGCCCGCCGTGATCCCCGACGTGCTCGCACCCCAGGCATTGCCCGCCAAGGTGATGTAGCCCGGCTTGTCGTTGATCGAATCGCGCCGGCCGGTGATGCCCAGCGCCATGCCGACCGGCCCGGCGGGCAGGTCGAACAAATGGCCCGAAATCGACGCTTCGCTTGATAGCTGCGTATATTTGGTGACCCCCTCTTCCCAGTCGAACATGTAGGCGACCTGCGCGGGGGTCATCTGGCCCGCAAGGAAAAAGGGATCGGTCCACGGCAGGTCGACGCACTGTTTTCCCGATACTGGCAGCGTCGAGCCGACGCACGATGCCGATTGGTACAAAGAGGCGTCATAAACGTCCTGCAGTATCTGTTCGGTACGATACTTGCCCTTGTTGTGGCTGTACTGGACGTAGGCGTCATACGACCAGCCCTTCAGGAAGCCACCCAGATCGCCGCGCAACCCGCCGACCCCGCGCCAGTAATCCACCTTCTGGCTGCTGTCAGAATGGTTGGTAATTGGGGTCGGGCTGATCAGGTTGTAACCAGCGAAGCCCGGCGCCCAAATGCTGGGGGTGACGCCTTCACCCGGCTCGCCAGTGTATCCAAAAGTCCAGAATTGGCGCCAGCCGTTCTGATAGGTCTTGCGGCGGTTGCCAAGGAATTCGGCATAGGCTTCGACCCCGTCGGTCAGCTTGTAGGCCGCGTCGGCGTAAAGTGTGTAGCGGTCGGTCTTGGGGATCAGCGTCTGCTCGTTGACGAACGGGTGATAGGCGTTCTGGACCGCCATCGACTTGGCGTCATAGCCCGTCGGGAACCAGCCCGGGGGCGAGGTGAAGCCGAGCGCCGGATCGATGATCGGAAGGTTCAGTTGCTCGCCCGGATACTGATATTGCAGGAGGGACACGCCGCCCAACCCGCCAGCATAGGCGCCCGTCGTCGTATAAAGATTGCCGATCAGGTCGTAAGTCCAGATGTGGCCCCAGCGCAGGTCCTCGCAATGATATTGGCCGGTCCGCGGATCAACCAGGTCGGCACGCTTTCCGCTCTTGTCAAAGATGTAGGCTTCGGGACAGCCCAGATACTTTCGGTCACCGCGCGCGAGCTCGTTCTGATGGAAATAGTCGGCCGCGATCATGACGTGACCGCGGTCGAACTTCTTCCCCCACAGTGCCGAGATACGATACTGTTCGCCACCCGATTGCGTGGGCACGCTGACGTTGCCGCTGAGTTCGAGGCCGTTGGTGTCTGTCTTGGTAATCAGGTTGACGACGCCCGCGACAGCATCGGACCCGTAAACCGACGAGGCGCCGGTCTTGAGGATGTCGACGCGCTTGACGATCGACTGTGGCAGCACGTTGAGATCGAACGACGACACGCCGCCACGGGTGCCTGCGGGACCGGCCCGGCGACCGTTGAGCAGGACGAGGGTGCGATTGGGGCCGAGCCCGCGAAGGTCGATCGTCTGCGCACCTTGGCCGCCGTTGGTGACGAAATTCGACGAGATAGCCGAGGTAATCTGCGTCGATCCCGCGGCGATTGACGAGGACTGCAGCATTTCAGACGTGTCGAGTTTGCCGGCGCGGATCGCGGTAACCGGGTCGATCAACGAAACCGGGTCGGGGCTGCTGAATTCGGGCTGGCGGATGCGTGACCCGGTAACGACGATCGTTTCGCCGTCCTGCGCGGTGGGGCCGTTGGCCCGGACTTTGGGGCCGGGCTTCGCAACCGTCGGGGCGGGCTGGTCGCTGGTCTGTTTGGTCCCGCCGACTTCGGGCGTTGCGCTCTGCGCGAGCGCAGGCCCGTTGAGAACGAGTGCGGTCATCGACACGCCAATCAGGAATGTTGCGCGCAATTTCGTTGAGATCACTTGGCCCCCCAAACAGAAAGTCGTCCTGCCCGTATCGGTTCATACAGGATTAAGTCCGCCAATCTCTTCGGGCGGACTGAGTTAGTCAATGTGCCGACGTCAAAGTTGCAGTCTTGTTGCTGCGTAGCCACACTTTGGCTGGTGTCGGCCTACCGGGGGTTTTTGATGCTACGCCCAGCTTGGACACCTAAGGACAGCTTTCCCGAACAGCTTATGCCGCGTCGCGACCCGCGCGAGGTCGACGAACACCGCCCGGTTGCGGGGTTCGATGAGGCAATTTTGACGTCGGCGCGATGGATGACGAGATTGCCGCCGTGCTTCCAGCCGCAAGCTGTTACGGACTGACGGGGCAGCGCTGGTCGGCGACAGCTTCCAAGCCGAGGCGTTTGATGGTCAGTGCAAGCGGGCCTTGCGTGGTGATCCGCGCAGGATTTTCGACTGCGGTCAGGAGCGCCTTGTCGGTAGTAAAACAGCGCAACGGTACGGCCAGCCTGATCGGTCCGGCCTTCCCAAGCAATGACGTGACGTCCACATCAATCCCGGCAAATCCAATCTTCACCGGCGTGACCGGCGGTTTGTCGACACGGCCGTCAAGCACCAACGCGAAACCCTCGATCGCTTCCCTGGTCAGATCGCTTTTCGGTCCGTCGAACGACACTGTGCCGGCGCCGATCCAGCGTACCATGCGACTGTCTTCCTGCGCGGCCAAGTCGACCGGTCGGGAGTTCACCTTCCTAGATGGGCTGGACACAGTGCCGCCGTTAACCGGGCGCGCACCGCCCTCGTCCGACAGCGACATCGTCCACGGCGCCAGCGCAAGTCCCTTTTCGAAATAATGGTCGAGGTTGAGCGCTGCCGCCACGTCGATTCCCGGCGTTTCGGACAGCGTCGGCACATGCGACGGCGTGGCGTAGCTCTGGCCATAGCCGAGCGGGAAGAGAGGTCGACCGATCGGCGATCTTGCATCCCTCGGCCAGGCGAATGACAAGCGCCCGGTGAAATCACGCCGCGGGCGGCCACCTGGCCCGGCGATGAGTACATCGGCGATGCCGCCGCCCTCGGTGCCCGGCAGCCATGCCGCGACGAACGCGTCGGAGGCGTTGATCTCGGGCGACGTGAACAGCGGACGGCCCGACAGGAACACGGACACCACCTTGATGCCAGCCGCGCGCAGGCGCTTGAGCAGCTTGAGATCGCTGGTGTCCTGCGGACGGTAAGCGAGCGTGGGAACGTCACCCTGGAATTCGGCATAAGGATTTTCGCCGAACACGACGATCGCGACATCGGGCCGAGTCTCGAAACGGCCGTCGGCGGACAGCGTAGCCGTTCCGCCGTTCGCGGTGACTGCTTCGGCAATGCCGTCATAGATCGACTGACCAGCCGGGAAATCCTTCTTGGTCGTATCACGTCCTTGCCAGGTGATTGTCCAGCCACCCGCCTGCTTGGCCATGTCGTCGGCACCGTCGCCAGCTACCAGCACCTTCGTTCCGGGACGGATCGGCAACAGCGAGCCCTCGTTCTTGAGCAACACCAGGCTTTGGGCGACGGCGCGGCGTGCGATCGCGCGATGCTCCGCATGGCCGATCCGCGACGGCTCATCGCGCACTTTCCTGCCATCGAGCAGACCCAGCTTGACCTTGACCCGAAGAATCCGCCGTACCGCGTCGTCGATGCGCGCGATCGGGATACGCCCGGCGCGAACATCTGCGATTGTATTATCGTAGAGTCCCTTCCAGCTGTCGGGCGCCATCATTAGGTCGAGTCCGGCGTTGTATGATTGCGGGCAGTGAATCGTGGTGCAGCCATCGACTTGGCCATGCGCGTTCCAGTCGCCAACGGTCAGTCCGCCGAAACCCATGCGGCCCTTCAGCACGTCGGTAATCAATGACCGATTGGCGTGATTCTTGACCCCGTTCCAGCTCGAGAAGGAGATCATGACGGTCAACGCCCCCGCGTCGATTGCCGCAGGATAGCCTTGGGCGTGGTGGGCGACCAGGAGTGACTCGCTCAACCGGGCGTCGCCTTGATCCTTCCCGCCGAACGTACCCCCGTCGGCAAGAAAATGCTTGGCAGTGGCGGCCACATGATTTGCGGCGATAGGGTTGCCGCTGATCAACCGCCCCTGGAGGCCAAGCGTCATGGCGCGCGCATATGTGGCAACCAACACCGGGTCAGACGAATAGCCTTCATAGCTTCGTCCCCAGCGCAGGTCCTGCGGCGCGGCCAAGGTCGGTGCGAAAGTCCATTCGATGCCGCTCGCGGAGACTTCGTCGGCAGTCGCGGCCCCGATCTGCTGGACTAGCGCCGGGTCGTGCATCGCGCCGAGCCCGATGTTGTGCGGAAAAATGGTCGCGCCTGGCAGGTTGGAATGGCCGTGGACCGCGTCGACTCCGAACAGGATTGGAATGCCCGAGGCGCCTGCGTGGGTGCGGTATTGGCGGACCATCTCGGCCCACTTGCTGCTGGTTGCGCGTTCATCACCGAACGGGCCGCTGTTGCCGCCGGCGAGGATCGAACCAAGCGGATAGCGGTCGAGGTCCTGCGGGGTAATCGAACTGATGTCGGCCTGAATGGTCTGGCCGACCTTCTGCTCCAGGGTCATGCCGGCGATCATCCTGCCGATGCGCGCCTCAGTCGCAGCGTCACTGATCGCGGCTGGTGAGTGAGCCCGTGGCCAGCGCAAGGGGTGCGCGGTCGCCGCTGGGCTTGTCGGCGCAAGCGAGACACGAGTGGCGCCGGAGACCGCACCGGAGGCCGCGCTGGCAAGTAGGACGCCAACCACCGTCGCAACGAGAGCACCCCGCCCGCCAAACCGTTTTTCGTGGACCATTGCTCTCCCCCCGCTCATTTTTGAGAACGTTCCCAAAGATAGGCAGGGTCTGCGTGCGAAGGCAAGTCACCAACCAGAATCAGCGGATTTTCAATCTCCAAAGAATTACCGCAGGGATCACCATCATCGCCGCCAGAAAGCCCAGCAGCCCGTGATAGCCAAAGCGGCCGATCACGATCGCCGCGAGCATCGGCGAGGTTAGCGAAGGCAGCGTATTAGTGAGATTGAACAGGCCCAAGTCCCGGCCAAAGCGCTCCGGATCGGGCAATTGCTGCATGGCAAAGGCCGAATGCAGCGCGAGAAAGCTGTTCGATCCCATCAGAAAAACCGCGTAAGAGGCAATCACCGCCATCCACGATCCCGTCATTGCCATCCCGGCCAGACCGATCGCGATCAGGGCGAGCATTGTCATCAGTGGTACCTTGCGCCGGTCCAGCGCGTCGGACAGGCGCCCGACCGAAAGGGCGACGGGGATCGCCGCGAGCTGCACGGCGGCATTCGCCCAGGCATATTCTCCGACGGAGAGTTTGCCGGACGAGACCGTGCGCAGGAAATAGAAAATGAACAGGAAGACCAGGCCCTCGGCAATCTGGACGAATAGCCGGACGAGCCATAGCGTCCACAGCGTTTGAGCCTTTGGTCGCTCGCCCTGCTCGCGACGGCGCATGCCGGCGACCGCGCCGAACGCGGGAGCGGTGGCACGCGCCAGCAGCGGAAGGAATGACATCGCGACGATCAGCATGATCAGCGCAAACTGGTGCGCGAGATCTCCTGGCACCATCGCCACACCGATCACCGACAAGGCGGCAAGGGCCGGTGCGAACGCAAGCATCCCGCCCAGCAATCCCTTCTGCTGATCATCGAGGCTGTCCGCAGCATAGGCGGAGAGCGGTGCCAGCATCAGGTTGAGCGCGACCTGCCAACCGGCCACGGCCATGACCAGCGTTCTGGGATCGTCGGCCAGAACAATCGCCAACGCACCGACGCCGGTCGCGACGAGCCCAGCTGCCGACCAGCGCAAACGCCGTCGGCGGGTCGCGCGCGGCCATCGATCGCTCGCCCATCCCCACGCGATGTTCGACAGCCCGGCAGCAATTGCGCCGATGGTGGCACAAAATGCCAGCCATCGGACATCGCCGTCGCCAGCCAGGTCGGAGAAGCGAATCGGCAACAGCAGCGTCAGAAACGGCGTGTAGGCGATCGAACCGCCCGACCAGGCAAGCGCATAGGCGGCGAGGAAACCGAGCGGCTGCCGCTGCCCTGCAGATAACGGTCGGTTCACCCCAGCCGATCCGGCAGCGCACCGAAGGTTGAAGATCCACTCCAATCCATGCTTGTTACCCCCTAGACCGAACCGGCTCGATGCCTTCGGCAAGGCTCTTGGTCAACGTCAGCTAATAATGACTCGATGAATGGCCGACCAAAATAGTCATTACTAGCGTCAAACCACGCTTGACAAAGTGAACGTTCACATTCAAATCTGCTACCGAGATGGAAGAAGCTGACGAAAGTGCAGTTCTCCAATCACCGGAGGGGGATTTCAGAATGACGAAGAGCCGCAGCCGCATATTGGCGACGTTGATGGTTGGAGGCTCGCTGACTGCGATCGCCGTTCCGCAGCAGGCCGCGGCTCAGACCGCCGCCGCTCCCGACACATCGCCGAACGCGAACAGCGAAATCGTCGTGACCGGCATCCGCGGCAGCCTCAGGACGTCGCGCAATATCAAGCGCGACTCGCAGGGCGTGGTCGACGCGATCTCGGCCGAGGACATCGGCAAGTTCCCCGACACCAACCTCGCCGAGTCGCTGCAGCGCATCACCGGCGTGTCGATCGACCGCAGCAATGGCGAAGGCTCGTCGGTCACGGTCCGCGGCTTTGGACCCGACTTCAACCTGGTGCTGCTTAACGGCCGCCAGATGCCAGCCTCTGGCCTTGGCGGCGGCGGGGCGCCCGCCTCGCGCAGTTTCGATTTCGGCAACCTTGCCTCCGAGGGCATTGCCGCGGTCGAGGTCTACAAGTCGGGCCGCGCCTCCCTGCCAACAGGCGGCATCGGCTCGGTCCTCAACATCAAGACCGCGCGCCCGCTCGATCGCCCCGGTCTCAAGGCTAGCTTCGGTTTCAAGGCGGTGTACGACAACTCGCGCTTCTCGGGCAGCAAGTTGTCGCCCGAAATTTCGGGCATCATCAGCGACACCTTTGCCGACAACAAGATTGGAATCCTCGTCAGCGGTTCTTACCAACGCCGCAAGTCGAGCCAGGCCCAGTTCAACGCCGGCTGGCGCGAAGGGTATCTTGGCAGCGACGGCTGCCAAGAGGGGAATTGGGGCGCGCTTGCCGCCGGGCCGAACGACTGGTGCGGCAGCAGCAACAACATCGTCAATCGCCCAAAGGCGACCGACAGCTATCAGACGACGCAGAATGCGGGCTATGACTTCACCGATGTCGATCGCAAGCGGATCAACGGCCAGCTGGTGCTGCAGGCCAAGCCGACCGACAATCTGCTAGCAACGGTCGACTATACTTTTTCGCAGAACACGGTTGACTCCCGGACCAGCAGCATTGGCGTCTGGTTCAACCATAGCAATACCAGCAGCAGCTGGACCGACGGCCCTGCGGCCAGCCCGAATTTCTATTCGGAAGTGTTCGGGCCGGGCAAGGATCTCGCGATCACCGGCGCGGTCGCAGCCAATCGATCGACCAATCGGTCGATCGGCGGCAATCTGGCATGGCATGGCCTGGGCGGCGCGCGCCTGGAACTCGACGCGCACCACTCGACCGCGGAGAGCAAGCCGACCTCCCCCTACGGCAGCAACATCGCCGTGGGCAGCGCGATCTTCGGCGTGCAGTCGCAGAAGGTGGATTACACCCACGACATGCCGGTGATCTCGGTCGTTTTGGCTCCGGGGTCGGAACTCAACGCCGCGAATATTCGCCCCGCGGGCAATGCTTTCCGCAACGCCTACATGCGCGACCGCATCAACCAGGTCTCGCTCAAGGCCGGCTATGATTTCGATACGTCGTTCATCAAGAGCCTCGATTTCGGCGCGACCCTGACCGACAACAAGGTCCGTTCGGCATTTGGTAACATCCAGAACGACACCTGGGGTGGCACCCTGTCCGCCGCCGACACGCCGGACAATCTCTACTCCATTATCGGCTTGCCGGACCGGCTTAGCGGCATGGAAGGATCGAATGATCCGGCCATTATTCCCAATTATTTCCAAGTCGATACGGTCGGCTTGATCAATTTGCTGCAGAGTAAACTCAACATCTGCGGAGCTTCGGCCACGCCGGGCGCTTGCCTGGCGAAATACACGGTCGACCGCCGCATTCGCGAAAAATCGATCGCGCCCTACGCGCAGACGACCCACGAGTTTAATCTGTTCAGCAACCCGTCCCATCTCCGGCTGGGCGTTCGCTATGAGCGAACGAAGGTTTCGAGCTCGGCGCTCGTGCCCGTCCCGACCACGACCTTCTTGGCCGCATTCAACGAGATTTCGATCATCCAGCCGACAACTTCGGACTTCACGACGCTCAAGGGTGAATATAAGAATTGGCTGCCGGCGGTCGATTTCGACGTCTCGCCGATGCGCGATTTCAAATTGCGCGCATCGTATAGCCACACCATCACGCGGGCCGACTATGCGAGCCTGCAGGGCGGACTGACCGTCAACTCGCCGGCCCGCCCGAACGGCGGCAGCACGGGTGCCAGCGGCAATCCCAATCTGCTGCCGTACAAGTCCAAGAATATCGATCTGTCGGCCGAATGGTATTATGGCCGCGAAAGCTATGTCTCGATCGGCTTCTTCCACAAGACGGTGAGCAACTTCATCGGGACGACAACCACGCAGGGGCCAGTGTTCGGGCTGACCAACCCTGGTCAGGGGGCTGCATTCAATGCAGCCAAGGCAGCCTTGGGCCCGAACGCGACGTTCCAGCAGATTCTGGCGTACGTCCAGACAAACTATCCCGCGCTGATTCATCGCGACGGGAATAATGCACCTGACGGCATCCTCAGCTCGCCCACTGATCCAGCGCTGGTGTTCACCGTCGGGCAGCCGGGGAACAGCGACCAAGTGGCGCATCTCAAGGGCTGGGAGTTCGCGATCCAGCACAGCCTTTGGAATACCGGCTTTGGCGCCATCCTGAACTACACGATCGTCAAGAGCGACACGCAATACGACAATGCGAAGCGCTACACCGTCACGCAATTCGCAGTGCCCGGCGTCAGCAACAGCGCCAACGCGGTCTTGTTCTACGACAAGGGCGGGCTGCAAGCGCGCGTGGCCTATAACTGGCGCGCGGGCTTCCTGGCCGGCTACGGGCTCGACCCGTTTTACGTGAACTCCTACGGTCAGTGGGACGCGAGCGCGAGCTACGAGGTGCGCAAGGGGCTGACGGTGTTCGCCGAAGGGATCAACCTGACCAACGCCGATCGCAGTGGCCATGTGCGCGGCAATCAGGCGAAGTTCTTCGCGGCACCGGGCTATGCTCGCTATGCGGGAGGCGTTCGCTACAGCTTCTAAGGCTGCGGGGTTGATTCCCGGCGCTGGGTAACGGACAATCGTTCACCAGCGCCGGGGAGGCTCGCCCGCCATTCCGGCGAAGGCGGCGGCGAAGCAGGCGGAACAGATGGAACGGCCGGTCGAGCGTATCATCATTGTTGGCGGCGGGACTGCTGGCTGGCTGGCGGCGGCCTACCTCGCCGCGAGGTCGGCTAAATTCGCCGCGCGGCCACCGTCAATTACGCTGATCGAGGCGCCCGACATTCCGACCGTCGGGGTCGGCGAGGGCAGCTGGCCGACGCTGCGCGAGACGCTGGCAACGATCGGCATCGGCGAGGCAGAGTTCCTGCTGGCCTGCGATGGCTCGTTCAAACAGGGATCTCGGTTCGATGGTTGGCGCGATGGCGGCGCGGACGATCGCTATCTTCATCCGTTCTCCCCGCCGCCCGCGCTCGACCCGAATGAACTGGTGGCGGCGTGGCGCGGCGAGGCGCCTGACATGCCTTTCGCCGCAGCGGTGACGGCACAGGCAGAGGCGTGCGCGCGCGACCTCGCCCCGCGCCAGCGCGCGATGCCCGATTATGCCGGTGCGCTCAATTACGGTTACCACCTCGATGCGGTAAAGTTTGCGGCGTTGCTCGCACATCACGCGGTCGACCGGCTCGGCGTGCGGCACGTCGCCGACCAGGTGATCGCGGTCGAGCCTGACGACGAGGGCTATATCGCCGCCGTCACCACGCGCGACTACGGCCGCATCGAAGGCGACCTGTTCATCGATTGCACCGGCCATGCGGCGCTGTTGATCTCCGGACATTTCGGGGTCGACTGGGTTGAGCGCGGAGACGTCCTGTTCAACGACCGCGCGCTGGCGGTTCAGGTGCCGGTCGCGGGTAGTTCGCCGGTTGCCTCGCAGACCATCGGCACCGCGCATGAGGCGGGGTGGCTGTGGGACATTGGCTTGCCAACGCGGCGCGGCGTCGGCTGTGTTTATTCGTCAAAGTTTACTGATGACGCGCGCGCAGAAGCGATCCTTCGCGACTATCTGATGCGCACTGCGCCGGATATCGACCAGTCGTCGCTGACACCGCGCCGGCTGGCCTTTCCGACCGGACACCGTGACCAGTTCTGGAAGGGCAATTGCCTGGCAATCGGGCTCGCCGCTGGATTCCTCGAGCCACTCGAAGCCTCGGCGATCGTCATGGCCGAGCTGTCACTGCGCGCCCTGGCGGACAATTTCCCGGCGAACCGCGAGACGATGCCGATCCACGCTCGCCGGTTCAACGCCCGCTTTCGCGAACGCTGGGATCGGATCATCGATTTCCTCAAGCTCCATTACCTGTTGAGCCGACGACCGGAGCCCTATTGGCAAGCGCACCGCGCGGCCCAGAGCGTGCCCGCGCATCTCGCCGACCTGGTTCGCTTGTGGCGCGACCAGCCGCCGTCGCCGGGCGATTTCCCGCTGGTCGACGAAATGTTTCCCGCCGCCAGCTATCAATATGTCTATTACGGCATGGGCGGCGCGGTCCCTGACCTGACATATCGGCGCGGCGCGCCGCTCGATCGTTCGATCCGCGAACGGTCGCGGTCGCTGGCGGCGGCGCTGCCGACCAATCGCGCCTATCTCGACGCGTTGCGCAGCGTTGTGACGCCGCAGTCCCAGAAAGTACCGGCGGCATGAGCCAACACGAAATTCTCGACAATGCCACTCATCGCAACCTGCGCGTCCATACCGGGGTCGGCGCGGCGCTTGGCGACAACGTGATGGCCTGTCTTGCCGTGCCGAACGAATTTCGTCGGCTGCAGAACCAGTTCCCGATCCTGTTTCGGCTGGACATCGAGCGCAACAGTTTTTCGGCACTGGCGCTGATGGGGTTCGAGCAGGACGAGAATTTGTTCATCGAGGACGGGCGCTGGGACGCCAGCTATCGTCCGCTCGCGCTCAGCATCCAGCCGTTCCTGGTCGGCCGCGCGCCCGATGACGACGGACCGGGGCAGGTCCACGTCGACATGGGCCACGCCCGCATCGCCTCCGATGGCGAGGGCATGCGACTGTTTGACGACACGGGCGCACCGTCGCCCTATCTCGATAAAGTTGCCGAACAACTTGGGAACCTCGACGCCGGCTATCGCGAGTCAGCCGAGTTCTTCTCTGCGCTGAACCATTTCGAATTGCTCGAACCCTTCTCGCTCGACGTCGACCTGGTCGACGGGTCGATCCAGCGCATGGTCGGCTATCACCTGATCGATGAGGATAAACTTTGCGCCCTCGACTCCGCCGCGCTGGGCGAGCTTCACGCCGCGGGCCACCTGATGCCGGTGTTCATGGCGCTGGCGTCGCTGTCCAACATTCCGGCGTTGATCGAACGCAAGAACCGACGGGTTGGACGTGGCTGAGCCAACTGGCGTAGATTTCGGCGCGTTGCCGCGCGTAGCCGAAGAAGTGCTGGCCGACGCCGACGCGCTCGACACCCGGCTGGTTGGAGCGACGACGCCATTCGTGGTGCGCGGGCTGGTCGCCGACTGGCCGCTGGTGCAGGCGGGACAAGAATCGGGCGGCGCCGCCCGCGCCTATCTGCTGCGCCATCGCCGCGAGCGCGCCTTCACCGTTGCGATCGGCCAGCCAGGCGGCGGCGAGCGGTTATTCTATGATGACAAAATGGCGATAAACTTTCGCACATTGCGCGCCAGCCTGCCCGAGATTTTTGCCGCCATCGACGCCAATGAAGGCAATCCCGCCGGGCCGGCAATGTATTTGGCATCGATCGACCTGCACGACTTTTTCAACGGCTTGCACGATGCCAACCTTGTCGCGCTGGGCGCGCGCGAACCGCTCGCCAGCATTTGGATCGGCACCCCGACCCGCATCGCCGCACACAATGATTACCCCGACAACCTTGCCTGCTGCGCGGTCGGCCACCGCCGCTTCACCCTGTTCCCGCCCGACCAGTTCGCCAACCTCTACCTTGGCCCGGTCGAACATACCCCCGCCGGGCGGACGGTCAGCATGGTCGATCTTGCGGCGCCCGATTTCGATACTTTTCCGAAATTTCGCACGGCGCTGTCGCACGCGCTGGTGGCTGAGCTTGCCCCCGGCGATGCGTTATTCATTCCGTCGCTGTGGTGGCACCATGTCGAAGCGCTCGACCCGTTCAATGTGCTGGTCAATTTCTGGTGGCGCGATAGCGCGCGCTACCTGGGTCAGCCACAGGATGCACTCAACCACGCCATGTTGGCGGTCCGCGACCTGCCCGACCATCAAAAAGCGTACTGGCGCGCGCTGTTCGACCATTATGTGTTCGACAATGGAGACGATGTGACAAGCCATATACCGACCGACGCCCGCGGCGTGCTGGCGCCGCTGACGCCCGACACCGCCGGCAAGTTGCGCGCCAACCTGTTGCGGGCCTTGTCGCGATGACCGGCCCGCGTTCGAACAACATGCGTTCGACCGACTGGCCGTTGAAGCGTGTCGTCATTGCCGGCGGCGGCACCGCGGGGTGGATGGCGGCGGCCGCAATTGCGCGCACGCTGGGCCCGCTGGTGGATCTGACATTGGTTGAGTCCGAGGCCATCGGCACGGTCGGGGTCGGCGAAAGCACTATTCCGCCGCTGGTCGCCTACAACCGGTTGCTAGGCATCAACGAAGCCGAGTTCATGCGCGCGACCCAGGCAACGTTCAAGCTGGGTATCCAGTTCGACCATTGGCGGGTGCTTGGCGAAGGCTATTTCCATTCGTTCGGGACCTGCGGCAAGGACCATTGGTCCGCCGGATTCCAGCATTTCTGGCTGGACGCGCGCGAGCGCGGGATGGCCGGCTGCTACGGCGATTATTGTCTTGAGCTGAACGCCGCCCAGGCCGGGAAATTCGCGCATCTACCCGATGACCGGATGAATTATGCCTACCAGCTCGATTCCGGTCTTTATGCCCGGTTCCTGCGGACCATGGCCGAAGCCGATGGCACGCGCCGCGTCGAGGGCAAGATCGCCGCGGTCGAGTTGGACGGCGAAAGCGGCAACATCGCCGCGCTGACGCTCGACAGCGGAACGCGTATCGAAGGCGACCTGTTCATCGATTGTACCGGGTTTCGGGCGTTGTTGATCGAGGGCGCGCTGAACGCCGGGTTCGACGACTGGAGCCACTATCTGCCCTGCGATTCGGCAATTGCCGCGCAGACCCGGTCGATCGGACCAGCGGTACCCTTCACCCGCGCCACCGCGCATGATGCCGGGTGGCAATGGCGCATTCCGTTGCAGCACCGGACCGGCAACGGCATTGTCTATTGCAGCCGGTACCTCAATCGTGAGGCGGCGCTGGAACGCTTTACCGGCAACCTCCAGGGCGACCGGCTGACCGAGCCGAATTTCATCCGCTTCACCACGGGAGCCCGGCGCAAGCAGTGGCACCGAAACTGCGTTGCGATCGGCTTGTCGGGCGGATTCATGGAGCCGCTGGAATCGACCAGCATCCACCTGATTCAGCGCGCTGTTCTGCGATTTGTACGGATGCTGCCGCTGCGCGAGATCAGTCAGCGCGACATCGATGAATTCAACGACCAGCAGATGACCGACATGCTGCAGATCCGCGATTTCCTGATCCTCCACTACAAGGCCACCGAGCGCCGCGACAGCGCGTTCTGGCGACAGTGCGCGGCGATGGAGATCCCCGACACGCTGGCTCACAAGATCGAGCTGTTCCGCGAGACCGGGCGGGTGTTCCGCCGGAATGAGGAGTTGTTCGGCGAGAATAGCTGGGTGCAGGTCATGCTGGGTCAGGGGATCACGCCGCACGGCTATCACCCGATTGCGACCAAGTTGCCCGACGATGAAATGATCAAGCTGCTCGACACGTTGCGCGGGCAGGTCGACCAGACAGTCGCCAGCCTTCCCGCCCACGCCGAGTATGTCGCCCGCTATTGCGGCGCCGCCAAGGCCGCCGCGGCATGATCGCGGGGTTGATCCTCGCCACCGCGATGGCTGCCGCGCCGGTCGCGCCGCCGGTGGCCCAACCGGACTGGAAGCTGGTGTGGTCGGAAGAATTTGGCGGCAGTCGCATCGATCGGCGCAAATGGGATTTCGATGTCGACTGTGCCGGCGGCGGCAATGAAGAACGGCAATGCTATACCGCACGGCGCAGCAATGCGTCTGTCGGGGGCGGATACTTGTCGATCACCGCGCGCCGCGAAACCTGGCGTGGCCCGGCTCAGATGCACGGACAGCCGGGGAGCACCGGCGGCGCCAACGAAGCCACCAAGGCGTTCACCTCGGCGCGGCTGGTGACCCGCGGCAAGGCATCATGGCGCTACGGCCGGGTCGAAGTCCGCGCTCGGCTTCCACTCGGCCAGGGCAGTTGGCCAGCGATCTGGATGTTGCCGGAGAAATGGCGCTACGGCTCCTGGCCGCGCTCGGGCGAAATCGACATCATGGAAGCGGTCAACCTCGGCACGCCTTGCGTTAAGTGCGCCGGCGGGCGTGAAAATCATGTCCTCGGAACGATCCATTTCGGTGACCACCCACCGGCTAACAAATATCTGTCGACCGATGTCGAGTTGTCGGGTGCGATCGACGGATTTCACACATATCGCGTCGACTGGTCCCCCGAACGCATCGCCTGGTCGGTCGATGACCGACCCTATGCCGAGCGGCGGCTGGGCGAGTGGTCGACACCAACCTCGACCGATCCGCATGCGCCGTTCGACCAGCCGTTTCACCTCATCCTCAATCTGGCGATCGGCGGTCACCTGCCCGAGGGTCGCAACCTCGGCGGCGTAGCAAGCAACGGTTTTCCGCGAACGATGCAGGTCGATTGGGTGCGGGTGTGGCAACGCCGGGATGAATTGGCTAGCCCGGACCGAAGCAAGGGGGCGGAATGGGACGGCGTCGCCAAGCGGTAACGATCAAGCATGTGGCGGCCGATGCGGACGTCTCGTTGCAAACGGTGAGCCGGGTCATCAATAACGAGGCCGGCGTCCGGCCGGAGATGAAGCAGCGCGTCCAGGAAGCGATCGACCGGCTCGGCTATGTGCCATCGCTCGCCGCGCAGCGGATGAGCGGGTCGCGCTCCTACCTCATCCTGGCGCTCAACGATCGTGACCGCACCATTGCCGACTGGCGCAGCCGCGAAGGTGCCGACTGGGTCGATCAGATGTTGCTTGGCGGCATGATCAAGGCTGCGGAATACGGCTATCGGCTGATGTTGGAACTGGTCGACACGCATAATGACCATGTCGAGCGTGAGTTGCGCGCCACGATTGCCGCGCTTCAGCCGGACGGCGTCATCCTGACCCCTCCGCACAGCGACAATCCGCTGATCATCGCCATGCTCGCGGAACAACAGATCAGCTTCGCTCGCATTGGCACGAAACAGCCGGGGCCCGGCATTTCGATCACGATGGACGACGAAAATGCCGCGGCGATGGCGACCCGACACCTGATCGATCTGGGGCATCGCCGGATCGGCTTCATTTCGGGTTCACCCGAATATTCGCTCAGCGCGTGGCGGGTCGATGGCTGGCGTACGGCGATGAGCGAGGCCGGGCTCGCGATCGATGGGATGCTGGCAAAGGGCGACTTCAGCTTCGCGTCGGGGACCCACGCGGCCGGCAACTTGTTATCGCTCGCCGATCCGCCAACCGCGATCATCGCCAGCAATGACCAGATGGTGCTTGCAACTCTTCGAGAGGCAAACTGCCGAGGATTGGCGGTCCCGGATCAGTTATCGCTGATCAGCTTCGACAATACGCCGATCGTTCGCTTCGTGCAGCCGCCGCTGACCGCAATCGACCAGCCGATTGCCGCCTTGGCCGCGAAAGCGGTGGAGTTGATCGTCGCCCACCAACGTCGCTCGGAACCAACCCCATCGTCCGTCGTCGTCACTGCCACGCTGGTCGCCCGCAACTCGACCGCCCCGCCACCCCGGCGCTAGCCTCTCGATCTATCAGGCGGCCGCCTGCTCCAGCTGCTCGCTCGCCTCGATCCAGCGCGCTTCGGCGGCTACGAGTTCGGCGGCGAGTTTGGCGCGCCGGCGGGAGAGTTCGGTCATCGGCAAGGCGGCGAGATCGGGTGACGCGCTCGACGGGTCGAACATCGCGCGGTCGAGCGCGGAGCATTCCGCCGCCAGTTTCGCGCTGGCCTTCTCGGCATCGTTTGCCGCCTGCTTGAGCGCCTGGGCGTCTTCACGGGCCTTTGCCGCGGCCTTCTTGTCGAGCTTGGCGGGTTTGGCCTTGGCCTCGCCCTTGGGCTGGTTCCGGCCGAGCACGAAGTCGATATAATCATCGATCGACCCGGCATAATCCAGCGCCCGGCCGTCCTCGACCAGCACCAGTCGGTCGGCGGTCAGCTCGACCATGTGGCGATCATGGCTGACGAGGATCACCGCACCGTCATAGCCGTTCAACGCCTGGACCAGCGCTTCGCGGCTGTCGACGTCCAGGTGGTTGGTTGGCTCGTCGAGGATCAGCAGGTGCGGCGCATCGCGCGTGATCAGCGCCAGCGCCAGCCGCGCGCGCTCGCCGCCCGACAGCTTCGCCACCCGCGTTACCGCCTTGTCGCCCGAAAAACCGAACCGGCCGAGCTGCGCACGCACCGCGCCAGGCGTCTTGCCCTTCATCATGCGTGTCATATGCTCGAGCGGCGTGTCGTCGCCGTGCAGTTCCTCGACTTGATACTGGGTGAAGTAGCCGACCCGCATCTTGCCCGAGGCGTGCACCTCGCCCTCCATCGGCGCGAGCTGCGCGGCCAGCAGCCGAGCGAGCGTGGTCTTGCCGTTGCCGTTTCGCCCCAACAGCGCGATGCGATCGTCGGGATCGATGCGCAGGTTGAGCTTGCGCAGGATCGGCGCGCCCTCGGTGTAGCCGACCGCCGCCATGTCGAGCGTGATCAACGGGGGTTTCAGCTCGGTCGGCGATGGGAAGTCGAAGCTCAAGCTCGGATCATCGGCCATTGCGGCAATCGGCTGCATCTTGGCGAGCATCTTCGCACGCGACTGGGCCTGCTTGGCGGTCGATGCGCGGGCTGAGTTGCGTGCGATATAATCCTGCAGCCGGGCGCGCTGGGCGTCCTGCGAAGCCTGCGCTGCGGCGATCTGCGCAACGCGCTCGGCGCGCTGGCGCTCAAAGCTGTCATAGCCGCC
>JBKJMA010000209.1:0-2625 GCA_046596505.1 Sphingomicrobium sp. | reverse complement strand
GTTCGATGCAGTGCTGGTCCGGCAATCGGCTGCGGTGGGCGGCATCACCGGGATCGCGCTGACCAAGATCGACGTGCTCGATGGGTTCGACACGGTGAAAATCTGCACCGGCTATCGGCTGCGGGGGGAGGAGATCGACTATTTCCCCGCCCATGCCGCCGACCAGGCAATGGTCGAACCGATCCTCGAAGAGATCGAGGGCTGGCAGGAATCGACCGCAGGGGCGCGGAGCTGGGCCGACCTGCCCGCCGCCGCGATCAAATATATCCGGCGGATCGAAGAACTGATCCGATGCCCGGTCGCGCTGGTATCGACCAGTCCCGAGCGCGCGGACACGATTTTGGTACGCGATCCCTTTGCCGACTGACGACGGGCGGGCGCTCCGGTGGGAACGCCCGCGGTCATGACCGGCTGATTATTTCGGCGGGGTGGTCGGGGTAGGATCGGACATCGTGCCGGGATCGGTGGTCATCGATCCGTCTCCGGCCGGAGGTGCCGCCGAGGTATCGTCGGCAGACGGCATTTTCGCCGAATCGGGCATCGTCGGATCGGGTGTCATCGTCGACGATGTTGACGGGCTGGGCGTCGAGGTCGGTGCGGTCGTGCGCTTCGCCTTCTTGGCCTTGCCGGTCGTCATCGGCGGAGTCGTATCGGGCATCGTCGTTTGGGGGGTGGTGGTCTGCGGGCTCGTCTGCGCGAGGGCGCCACCCGAGGTCGCCATCGCGGCGGCGGCAGCTATCGTGAGCATCATACGCATCGTATTTCTCCTGTGGGTCACGGGATATCAACCCACCGGTACAAAGGTCCGTTCCGGGATCGATCGCCCATTCCGACCGGGTCGTCGCGGAGTCGAGCCGGACCTGCGACGAACCGAGTAAGCCCCTAAAAAATAATAATAAAGTTGGGCGCGAATGCTAGCCGCACTGGCCGCGGTGGAGCAGGAACTGGTCGGCGAGGACCAGTGCGACCATCGCCTCGACGACGGGCACCCCGCGGATGCCGACGCAGGGGTCGTGGCGGCCCTTGGTCGCGAGCTCGGTCGCTGCGCCGTCGCGGGTGATCGTTTCGACCGGGGTCAGGATCGAACTGGTCGGCTTGAACGCGACGCGGACGCGGATCGGCTGGCCGGTCGATATCCCGCCCGCGATCCCGCCGGCGTGGTTGGCGAGGAATTGGGGGCCGTCTCCCGCAGCGCCGGGGCGCATCGCGTCGGCATTCGCTTCGCCGGTCAATGCCGCGGCGGCGAACCCGTCGCCGATCTCGACGCCCTTGACCGCGTTGATCCCCATGCACGCGTGCGCGAGCTCGGCGTCGAGCTTGGCATAGAGCGGCGCGCCCCAGCCCGCGGGAACGCCCACCGCCTCGCACGCGATCACCGCGCCGAGCGACGAGCCGGCTTTGCGCGCGGCGTCGACCGCGGCTTCCCAGCGCAGCGCGGCGGCGGGGTCGGGGCAGAAGAACGGGTTGGCGTCGATCGCGGCGTCGTCGAACGCGGCATAGTCGATTCCGTCGCCGCCGATCGCTTCGACCCAGCCGCGGATGCGGACACTGGGGATGACGAGCCGCGCGACCCCGCCCGCGGCGACGCGACTGGCGGTTTCGCGCGCGCTCGATCGACCGCCACCGCGATAGTCACGCAAGCCGTATTTGGCGTCATAGGCGTAGTCGGCATGACCGGGGCGATAGGCCTTGGCGACGTCTGAATAATCCTTCGAGCGCTGGTCGACATTCTCGATCATCAGGCTGATCGGGGTGCCGGTGGTCTGGCCCTCGAACGTGCCCGACAGGATCTTCACCGCATCGGGCTCCTGCCGCTGGGTGGTGAACTTCGATTGCCCCGGGCGGCGCGCATCAAGGAACGGCTGGATTTTGTCCTCGCTCAGCACCAGCCCCGGCGGGCAGCCATCGACCACCGCGCCCAGCGCCGGCCCGTGGCTTTCGCCCCAGGTGGTAAAGCGCAGCAAGCGCCCAAAGGTGTTGACGGACATGGGCTTAGCTTTGCCGCCCAATTGCGCGCGTGTCCATATCCGGTTTAGGACGGAACTCATGTTCCTGGCAGTCTTCCGCAACCGCAAGCGCGCCGATCATGACGCTGCTGCCTACCAAGCCGACGCTGCACGGATGGAGGCCATGGCGCGCGCGCAGCCCGGCTTCGTCTCGTTCAAGAGTTATGTTGCCGATGACGGCGAGGTGATCGCGCTGTCCGAATGGGCCGATGCCGAGGCCGCGCGCGGCTGGGGCAGCCAGCCCGATCACGCGCTGGTCCAGGCCCGGGGCCGCGCCGAATACTACCAAGACTATACGCTTTACACCTGCGACGCGCCGCGCACGCACCGCTACGAACGGCCCGGCGGGTGAGCGTTACGCTTTACGGCATCCCCAATTGCGACACGGTCAGGAAAGCCCGCAGCTGGCTTGACGCGCGCGGCGTGGCTTATGCGTTTCACGACTACAAAAAGTCTGGCGCGGACCCCGCCAAATTGGCTGAATGGTGCCGGGTCGCAGGCTGGGAAAAAATCCTCAACCGCGCCGGGACCACCTTTCGCAAACTGCCCGATGCCGACAAGCTGGGACTGGACGAGGCCAAGGCCGTCGCGTTGATGGCGGCCAATCCCTCGTGCATCA
>JBKJMA010000116.1:0-3296 GCA_046596505.1 Sphingomicrobium sp. | reverse complement strand
CAATTCCCACATCGCCTGTGCGATCGCTTGCTCACGCACGGGCTCGAGCAAGGCGCTGGGCCAGCCTTCCAGGTCGCGCGCTCGTTCGGCGAGGAGCCCGGATACGCCGTGATAGATAATCCGCTCGACGCCGAGCGCGACGGGTTGATTGTCCGGCCACGCGGCGGCCTGACCGCGAAGCGCTATGGCGAGCAGTCCGTCGATCGCGGTTTCGTCCGCCAAATATCTGCGCTCGTTTGCCATCCGGGCAGGCTTTCCCACAAAGCGTGAAAATTATCGAGCGTTAGCGTAGCTCGAAGCCGAACGCCTTCGGCCGATTTCATCGCGGTTTGCAAAGCGGTGAGGGCTAGGCAGGATCCTGCCGTTTCGGTAGCCTATTTCCAAGGCGCTTTGGCCGACTGACGTCACCGACCAACCTTGCTCGGCTCGGACCGCTCTCTATAGGAAGGCGCGGCGCGGTAGGTGATCGCCGCCGGGCGAACGAGGTCTTGCGTGCTCCCTTACTGGATCCTGTTTGCCTATTTCGCCGCCGGTGCTGCGCTTGCACCGGCCCGCGTAACCCCTGGGCAGCAGCCACCACGTACCTATCTACTGCTCGGAATGCTGTTCACCGCAGTGATGATCGGCACCCGCTTTAAAGTTGGCGGCGACTGGCGATCGTACCAGTTCATGTTCGCCTATGTCCGCCATGTCAGCCTCAATAACGCCCTCAGCATCGGCGATCCCGGCTATCAGTTTATCAACTGGACCTTCCAGCAGTGGAATGGCGAAATCTGGTGGGTCAATCTGGTTTGTGCCGCCATCTTCGTTTGGGGCCTGACTCGGTTGTGTCTCAACCAGCCGATGCCATTGCTTGCTGTGCTGATCGCGGTGCCCTACATGATCATCGTCGTGGCAATGGGCTACACCCGGCAGTCAGTGGCGCTCGGGATCCTGATGGCCGGGCTCGCGTCGCTCGGTCGTGGCGGAAGCGTGATCCGCTTCGCGTTATACGTCGCAATTGCGGCGCTGTTCCACAAGACCGCTGTTCTGGTGCTTCCGCTGGTAATCTTCGCCGGGAAGCGCAACCGGCTTCTTAACATCATCGCCGGGGCGTCACTGTTTGTCCTGTTTTTCGACCTGTTCTTGGCCGATTCGACGGCCCACTTCGTCAAGAACCATGTCGACGCGCCCTATTCGTCGCAAGGCGCGTGGATCCGGGTTATTCTCGATTTTGTCCCCGCGCTACTGTTGTTGACCCGACGCGGCCGGTTCGGCCTGACCGAGCAGGAAGAAAAGGTCTGGCGCCACCTTGCCTTCACGGCCTGCGTCTTGCCGGTAGTGCTTATTGCGACGCCGTCCTCCACTGCGGTTGACAGAATGGCGCTGTACCTCATGCCGCTTCAGCTCGTGGTGCTCTCGCGTGCCTATTTGCTATTCAGAAAACCTTCGTCTGGCGTTGCCGCGGTCATCGTTTACGCCCTGCTGATCCAGTTCACCTGGCTCAATTTCGCGCAGTTCGCCCGACTATGGGTTCCCTATCGATCAAACTTGTTCGAAGACACGTCCGCACGAGGAACCGACTAAAATGACAAGAGTTGGACGACGGGTTTTGGGACTGGCAACGTGAAGGGCATCGTCCTTGCCGGCGGCAGCGGCAGCAGGTTGTACCCGGCGACTCTCGCAGTCTCCAAGCAATTGCTGCCGGTCTACGACAAGCCGATGATATATTATCGGCTGGGCGTGCTGATGCTCGCTGGGATCCGTGAGGTTCTGATCATCTCGACCCCGACTGATCTGCCGCGGTTTGAAGCGTTGCTCGGCGACGGACGCGCGTTCGGGATCAACCTTACTTATGCCGAGCAAGCCGCGCCGAACGGCCTTGCCGAAGCCTTCATCATCGGGCGGGATTTCGTCGGGAACGATCCGGTGGCGCTCGTGCTTGGCGATAACATCTTCTACGGGGCCGGGCTCGGCGAAATCGTCCGCTCCGCCGCCATTCGCGAAGATGGAGCGACGGTGTTCGCTTATTCGGTCGAGGATCCCGAGCGCTACGGCGTGGTCGAATTTGACCCCGCCACCGGCACCGCCCAATCCATCGAGGAGAAGCCCGCCGCGCCCAAGTCGCATTGGGCGGTCACCGGCCTCTATTTCTACGACAATTCGGTGCTCGACATCGCGGCGAAGCTCGCCCCGTCGCCGCGCGGCGAGTTGGAGATAACCGACGTCAACCGTGCCTACCTTCAAGCCGGCAAGCTGCAAGTCGTCCGATTGGGTCGCGGTTTCGCCTGGCTCGACACCGGCACCCACGATAGTCTCCATGATGCCTCCTCCTACGTTCGCATGATCGAGAAGCGCCAGGGCTATAAGATCATGTGCCTCGAGGAGATTGCACTCGAGCTCGGTTACCTCACCGCTGATCAGGTCGTCGCCCGTGCAAACTCGCTTGGAAGCACCGACTACGCCACTTATCTGCGTCGCCGCGCCGCGGAAATCTCCTATGCTTGACGTCCGACAGCTTGCACCCACTGGCTTGTTCGAACTGCGGCCCAAGCGGTTCGACGATGATCGCGGCTTCTTTTCTGAGACTTGGAACGCAGCGCGCCTCGCCGAGGCCGGTATTGCCGTCGATTTCGTCCAGGACAATCATTCGCTGTCGCGCGCCACAGGAACTCTCCGCGGCTTGCACTTCCAGACACCGCCCTCGGCTCAGGTTAAGCTGGTAAGGGTCACTCGCGGCTCGGTATTCGATGTCGCGGTCGATCTTCGTCCCGCCTCGCCGACCTACCGAAAGTGGGCGGGAGTCACTCTGTCCGCCGCCGAATGGAACCAGCTGCTGATTCCCGAAGGCTTTGCGCACGGATTCCTCACGCTCGATCCCGAAACAGAGGTGCAATACAAGGCTAGCGCGCCTTACGATCCGGCGGCGGACCGAGCGATCCGCTTCGACGATCCCGACATCGCCATCGAATGGCCGGTGGCGTTTGACAAGTTGATCCTGTCCGACCGCGACCGCAACGCGCCCTTGCTCGCTGACGTGGAGACCGGCTTTTGACTGCCGCGCGACGTATTCTCGTTACTGGCGGCGCGGGCTTCATCGGCGGCGCGGTGGTCCGCCGGCTAGTTGCGGGCGGCCACCACGTCGTCAATCTCGACAAGCTGACCTACTCGGGCAATCTCGACTCTCTTCGCGACGTTGCCGATTCCCCGAATTACCGCTTCGTCCACGCCGATATTGCCGATCACGACATTGTCGCTGCCTTGCTGGACGAGGAAAAGATCGACGCGATTATGCACCTCGCCGCCGAAAGCCATGT